>NZ_JAIUHE010000007.1:0-267596 GCF_020164995.1 Mesorhizobium sp. CO1-1-11 | reverse complement strand
CGCCGCGTGGCGTGCGTACCCGCGGCGCTTTTCAATATGAGATCAGATGTCAGGCGTTCAGCCAGCATTCTCCCAGCGCGTACCCATCCATCATTTCGCCGATCGGGTTCTTGACCCATCCGCTGATCTTGTTGGTGGCGGCCGCGTCGATGAACTGGTTGAAGAAGGGCACGATCAATCCGCCTTCATCGCGCATCATCACCGCCATGTCGTGGTAGATCGCCTTACGCTTGTCCTGGTCGAGCTCGCCGCGCGCGGTGAACAGCATCTTGTCGAATCCCGGCCGCTTGAAGCGCGTGTCGTTCCAGTCGGCTGTCGAGACGTAACCGGTGGAATACATCTGATCCTGCGTGGCGCGGCCGCCCCAATAGGAGAGCGAGAAGGGCTTCTTGTTCCACACCTCGGACCAGTAGCCATCGCCGGGCTCGCGCTTGATCTCGATCTTGATCCCGGCTTTGGCCGCACTCTGCTGATAGAGTTGGGCGGCGTCGACGGCGCCGGGGAAGGCGACATCGGAGGTACGCAGCAGGACCGAGCCGCTATGACCCGACTTCTTGTAGAGGGCGGCGGCCCTTTCCGGATCGAATTTGCGCTGCTCGATGGCGGTAAACAGCGGGTAGGCTTCGTTGATCGGGAAGTCGTTGCCCACCGAGCCGTAGCCGCGCAGAATCTTCTCCAGCATTTCCTCGCGGTCCATGGCGAGCTTGAGCGCCATACGCAGATCGTTGCTGTCGAAGGGTGCGGTGTCGCAGAACATGTTGAACGGGTAGTAGCCCTTGCCAGACACGTTCTCGATACTTACGCCGGCAATGCGCTTGACCAGATCGACAACCTTCGGCTCGACGCGGTTGATCATGTGGACCTGACCGCCCTGGAGGGCAGCGAGACGCGCCGTCGCGTCGTTGATGACGACGATCTCGACCTGGTCGGCATGGCCGGCCTTGTCGCCCTGCCAGTAGTTGGCAAAGCGTTCGCCGCCATGGCGTACGCCCGGCTGGTTGACGGTGACCTTGTAGGGACCGGCGCTGATGCCGGCATTCGGGTTGTCCTTGCCGCCATTCGGCTGGATGACGAGATGGTAGTCGGCCATCAGATAGGGGAAGTCGGCGTCTGCATCGCCGAGCGTGACGATCACTTCCTTGCCGCTCGCCTTGACGCCCTTGATGTTCTTGAGGATACCGAGCGCGCCCGACTTCGACTTCTCGTCGGCATGGCGCTCGATGGTGGCGGCAACGTCTTCGGCGTTTACCGTCTTGCCATTGTGGAATTCGATGCCGTCACGGACCTTGATCGTCCACGTCTTGGCGTCCTTGGAAGCGCCGATGTCTTCGGCGATCAGGTTTACCAGCTTGTTGTCTGGGGTTAACCGGGCAAGATACTCGCCCCACTGCTTGCTGAAACTGTAGGTGACCTGGCTGAGGTTCAGGGCAGGGTCGAGGCTGTTGGTCGATTCACCGCCCTGCAGGCCGGCCTTGATGATGCCGCCCTTGACCGGGCTCTGCGCGAAGGCCCTCCCGGCCAGCGTCGTTGCCAGCGCGGCGGACACGCCGAGCGCCGCGGTGCGGCCAAGAAAGTCGCGACGCGATATCCGGCCCTGGCCAGCGAGATCGGCGAGATGATCGAGTTCAGTCTTCATGTCCTACCCCCTTGTTGAAACAACGCCGCACCAGTGGCGCCCGTCCAAAGGACGTGTGGCGCCCTAGTGTTGCATGCGGATGACGGCCGCCATCTCCCCTGGTTGGCGGATCGCTGGGTGCCTAGAGCAATTCCAGGAAAAGTGTGAACGGTTTTTCCATCCGGAATTGCATAAAAACAAAGAGATAGAGCAGTTCACCGTTCCGTGAAACCGTGAACTGCGTTAGTTCCCGGCGCTGGCCATGCGCCGCCCCTTGATCGCCTTTTCCAGCCAGCCGATCTCCATCTCCGGGACCGATGACAAGAGAAGGTCGGTGTAGTCATCGAAGGGGGGCGTCAGCACCTTGCTCTTCGAACCATAGCGCACCACCTCGCCGCGATACATCACAGCGATCGAATCGGCGATCGACTTCACCGTCGCCAGATCGTGGGTGATGAACAGATAGGCGACGTTCTCCTCCTTCTGCAGTTCAAGCAGAAGCTTCAGGATGCCGTGCGCCACCAAGGGGTCAAGCGCCGAGGTCACCTCGTCACAAATGATCAGCTTGGGTTTTGCCGCGAGCGAGCGGGCGATGCAAACACGCTGTTTCTGGCCGCCGGAAAGCTCGGCCGGGTAACGGTCGACAAAGCCCTTGCCCATTTCGATCTTGTCGAGCAGTTCGGCGACGCGGGCATCGCGCTGTTTGCCGCGCATGCCGAAATAGAATTCGAGCGGCCGGCCGATGATGGTGCCGACGGTCTGGCGCGGGTTCATCGCCACGTCGGCCATCTGATAGATCATCTGCAGCTGGCGCAAATCCTCCTTCGGCCGGTCGGCAAGCCGGTTGGCCAACGGGCGTCCGTCGAACGTGACGGTGCCCTGCTCGGGTGGCAAAAGTCCGGTTATGGCGCGCGCCAGCGTCGATTTTCCGGAGCCGGATTCGCCAACCACGGCCAATGTCTGGCCGGGGTAGATATCGACCGAGACGTTCTTCAGCACCTTGACCTGGCCGCCGCCATAGGCAGCGGTGACGTTCTTGACCGACAGGAACGGCGTGGTGCCGGGGTTCTGCTCGGCATGTTCGATCTCGTGCACCGAAACCAGGGCGTTGGTGTATTCCTGGCGCGGTTCCTTGATGATCTGGCGGGTGCCGCCCCATTCGACCAGCCGGCCGTGGCGCAGCACCATGATCTCGTCCGAGACTTGGGCAACGACGGCCAAATCGTGCGTGATATAGAGCGCCGCCACATGGGTGTCGCGGATGGCGTCCTTGATCGCCGCCAGCACGTCGATCTGCGTCGTCACGTCGAGTGCCGTCGTCGGTTCGTCGAAGACGATCAGGTCAGGCTCCGAGCACAGCGCCATAGCCGTCATGACGCGCTGCAGCTGGCCGCCTGACACCTGGTGCGGAAAGCGTTCGCCGATGGCTTCCGGGTTCGGCAGGCTGAGCTTCTTGAACAGCGCGATCGCGCGTTTCTCGGCCTCCGCCCGTGTCGCCGTCCCGTGCAGCAGCGTGGCTTCCACCACCTGGTCCATCAGCCTGTGCGCCGGGTTGAAAGCGGCCGCCGCAGACTGCGCGACATAGCAGACCTCGCGGCCACGCAGCTTGCGGAAACCTTCCTTGCCGCCCTTCAGGATGTCGCGGCCGTTGAGCAGCACCTCGCCACCGGTGATGCGCACGCCGCCACGGCCATAGCCCATGGACGACAGGCCGATGGTCGACTTGCCGGCTCCGGATTCGCCGATCAGGCCGAGCACCTTGCCCTTCTCCAGCGTCAGCGAGACGTCGTGCACGAGCACGATATTCTTCGGCGCCTCACCTGGCGGATAGACCGTCGCCTCGATGCGCAAATTGCGGATATCGAGCAGAGGGGTGGACTTTGCCTTCACGTCGGCCGTCATCCGCGTCCTCCCTTCAGGCTTGTCGTGCGGTTCAGCACCCAGTCGGCCACAAGATTGACCGAGATCGCCAGTGCTGCGATCGCGGCCGCGGGAATGAGCGCGGCGCCTATGCCGAACACGATCCCGTCCTTGTTCTCCTTCACCATGCCGCCCCAGTCGGCGTCCGGCGGCTGCACGCCGAGGCCGAGAAAGGACAACGTCGACAGGAACAGCACCGCATAGATGAAGCGCAGGCCGAGCTCGGAGATCAGCGGCGACAGCGCATTGGGCAGGATTTCGCGGAAAATGATCCAGGCGCTGCCTTCGCCGCGCAGCTTGGCGGCCTCGACATAGTCCATGACGTTGATGTCGACGGCGACCGCGCGCGACAGGCGATAGACGCGCGTCGAGTCGAGAATGCCCATCACCAGGATCAGCGTCACCAGGTTGGTTGGCAGCACTGAGAGCACCACCAGGCCCATGATCAGTGTCGGGATCGACATCAGGAGATCGACGAGGCGCGACAGGATCGTATCGAACCAGCCGCCGAACACGGCCGCCGAAAAGCCAAGTATGGCGCCGAGCGAGAACGACAGCGCGGTGGCCAGCACGGCGATAAACAAGGTGATGCGGGCGCCATAGATCATCCGGGACAGCAAATCGCGGCCGAGATTGTCGGTGCCCAGCCAATGCGCCGCCGATATCGGCTCCCAGACATCGCCGACAATTTCGGCATTGTCATGCGGTGAGATCCAGGGCGCGAAGATCGCCGCCAGCACGAACAGTGCCGTCAGGACAATGCCGATCAGCGCGGGGACGGGGATGCGTTTGATATCGAGCATATCAGCCCCCCTATTTCGGATGGCGGAGACGCGGATTGGCGACGATCGCCGCTATGTCCGCGATGATGTTGAGACTGATGTAGACGGCGGCGAAGATCAGGCCGACGGCCTGTACCACCGGCACGTCACGCTTGGTGACGTGATCGACGAGATATTGCCCCATGCCGGGATAGACGAAAATCACCTCGACCACGACGACGCCGACGATGAGATAGGCGAGGTTGAGCATGACGACGTTGATGATCGGCGCGATGGCATTGGGGAAGGCGTGCTTGCGGATGACGTTGAACGCCGACAGGCCTTTCAGTTCCGCCGTCTCGACATAGGCCGACTGCATGACATTGAGGATCGCCGCTCGCGTCATGCGCATCATGTGGGCGAGCACCACCAGCGTCAGCGCCGTCGCCGGCAGCGCGATCGCCTGCATCCGCTCACCGAAGGGCATGCCTTCGTAGACAGTCGAGATGCCGGGAAAGATCTGCCACTTCACGGCGAAGAAATAGACCAGCACATAGCCGATGAAGAATTCGGGGAAGGAGGTCGAGGCCAGTGCCAGCCCGGAGATCAGCTTGTCGACCCAGCCATTGCGGTAGCGCACCGCGATCAGGCCCAGGATGATGGCCAGCGGTACGGCCACGATCGCCGCCCAGAAGGCGAGGAACAGTGTGTTCCACAGGCGCGACTTGATCGAGGTTGCGATATCCTGCCCGCTCGACATCGCCGTGCCGAGGTCGCCGGTCAAGACGCCGCCGAGCCAGTGGAAATACCTGACATAGGCCGGGTCGTTCAGCCCGAGCTGCTCACGCAGATTGGCGAGCGATTCCGGCGTCGCGGATTGTCCCAGAATGGCTTGCGCGACATCGCCTGGCAGAATCTGCGTGCCGGCGAAGATCAGGACCGAGATGGCCAACAGAAGGAGGATGCCCAGCGCAATGCGCTGGGCAATGAGTTTCAGGATGGGTGAAGACATCTCTGCACAGCCGGACTCAGGCCTGCAGCCAGCACTTCGCCAGGGCGTAGCCGTTCATCAGTTCCTGGTGCGGATCATCCACCCAGCCATCGACCTTGGCGCCGGTGGCGTCGATGAACTGGTTGAACATCGGCAGGATCAGGCCGCCGTCGTCGCGGACCATGACAGCCATGTCATGGTACATCTGCTTGCGCTTGGCCTCGTCGAGTTCGGCGCGCGCCGCCAGCACCATCTTGTCGAAATCCGGGCGCTTGAAACGCGTGTCGTTCCAGTCTGCCGTCGACAGATAGGCGGTCGAATACATCTGGTCCTGCGTCGAGCGGCCGCCCCAGTAGGAGGCGCAGAAGGGCTGCTTGTTCCAGACCTCGTTCCAGTAGCCGTCGCCGGGCTCTCGCTTGAGCTCGATCTTGATGCCGGCCTTGGCCGCGCTCTGCTGGAACAACTGGGACGCATCGACGGCGCCGGGGAAAGCCACGTCCGAGGTCCTGAGCAGAACGGTGCCGTCATGGCCTGATTTCTTGTAGTGGAACTTGGCCTTGTCGGGATCGTACTTGCGCTGCTCGATCTCGCTGAACAGCGGATAGGACGCGTTGATCGGGAAATCGTTGCCCAGCGAGCCGTAGCCGCGCAGCACCTTGGTCAGCATCTCCTCGCGGTCGATCGCCAGCTTCAGCGCCATCCTGAGGTCGTTGTTGTCGAACGGCGCCGTGTTGCAATGCATGATGAACACGTAGTGGCCGGGACCGGCGTGGTTGCGGATGGTCACGCCCGGCACGCGCTTGATCAGGTCGACGATCTTCGGCTCGACGCGGTTGATCATGTTGACCTGGCCGCCCTGCAGCGCTGCCGTGCGGGCGGTCGCGTCATTGATGACGATGACCTCGATCTGGTCGGCATGGCCCATCTTGTCGCCCTGCCAGTAATTGGCGAAGCGCTCGCCGCCATGGCGCACGCCAGGCTCGTTGGTCTTGACCACGTATGGCCCTGCCGAGATGCCGGCATCTGGCTTGTCCTTGCCGCCATTGGGCTGAACGATCAGGTGATAGTCGCTGAGCAAATAGGGAAGGTCGGCATTGGCCTCCTTCAGCGTCAGCACCACTTCCTTGCCGCTGGCCTTGATGGTGTCGATGCCCTTCATGTAGCCGAGCGCGCCGGATTTCGACTTCTCGTCCGAATGGCGCTCCAGCGTGGCGGCCACGTCCTCCGCGGTCACGGTCTTGCCGTTGTGGAATTCGACGCCGTCGCGGATCTTCAGCGTCCAGGTCTTGGCGTCCTTGGACGAGCCGATGTCTTCGGCGATGCGGTTCTCGAGCTTGCCTTCCGGCGACAGCTCGACGATCATTTCGCCCCAGCACTTGCCGAAGGCGAACGGCACCTGCGTCATCATCAGCGCCGGGTCGAGGCTGTTGGTGGATTCACCGCCGACCAGGCCGGCCTTCAGCGTACCGCCCTTGACCGGACCCGCTGCACGCGCCGCGCTCGAAAGCAGCGCGTTGGCGAAGGGTGCGGCGATGCCGAGCGCTGCCGCCCGGCCGAGAAAATCACGACGGCTCAGTTTGCCGGACGCAACGCGCCGGCTAAGGAATTCCAGTTCATTTGACATTTGAGTTCCTCACTCTGTTGGTTCGACTCTGCGGTCGATTTTCTTGCTTCTTGTTAAAGGGAATAATGACCGCAAGGGAAAGCGGTAAGCAAGACCGAATGCGACATGCCGTGGCGTAAATCGCACGTCGCATTTGGATCAATGATTTCAACGCTCAAACAAGCGCACGCGGGA
This sequence comes from Mesorhizobium sp. CO1-1-11, assembly GCF_020164995.1. Classification (NCBI taxonomy): domain Bacteria; kingdom Pseudomonadati; phylum Pseudomonadota; class Alphaproteobacteria; order Hyphomicrobiales; family Phyllobacteriaceae; genus Mesorhizobium; species Mesorhizobium sp. CO1-1-11. The sequence goes on along the minus strand of NZ_JAIUHE010000007.1, from coordinate 260,511 downwards.
CCTTTTCGTCGAAATCGCGCTCGAAGACGAGTTTTTCGCCCTCATAGGCTTCGATTCGGGCGCTGACGATGAAGTTTTGCGTGTCCGACCACATCTGCGCCCATGTCTCGGTACGGACCGACCATCCATTTCGCGACAGGGTCTGCGTCCAGTGTGTTTTTCCCGAGGCTGACAGGGGATCGTCAGGTTGGATGGTCCAGGTTTCGCGGGCAATGCTGCCGTTGACCAGTCCGTGGTCGAGATCGCGCACTTCGCCGAAGTCGTCCGTTATCGACAGCGTGACAATCCCGGTCTTTTCGTCGCGGTCGACATGGCGTTCGGAATTGGCGGGCCGAACCGTCTCGGTCGCCCACGGCGTAGCACCTTCCGGCTCGGCGAAAACGGCTTCGTCGCCTGTTGCCAGCAGGCGCAACGGCACCGATAGCGTGGCCGCCGACACGGTCAGTCGTACCGGCTCGGGCGAGGGCCAGATAGCGGGCCAGTAGGCGGTCGAAACGGCGACGCGCAGACGATGGCCGGCCGGCACACGGTAGGCGCATTGATCGAGCACGACACGGACCGAAACCGTCTCCCCGGGGACCAGCGCCTCGGGGAATTCATGCGAACTGCGGTGCGTCAGATTGAGCACGCCATAGGAGATCAGTTCCGAGGCGCCGTCGGGATGCACGTCGCAGAGCCGGACAGCGATGTTGGCCTGGGGCCGATCCGAGGCAAGCTGGACCTCAAGCTCCGGCGCGCCGACGATCTCGATCGGCTTGGTGAGCTCAGGCTGGTCGAAACAGGCCGACAGCCCATCATCAAGACGCTGATCGCCCGGCAGTTCCGGTCCGAAGGTGAACGGAAAGTATTCGCCGCCGGCAAGCCCACAGGTTTGCGGCGAAGCGACGGTTGAAGGCCCTGCACCCGGAGCCATGAGCTCGAGCGCTTCAATCGTTATGTTGGACGATGGCCACTCCTGCTCGGCTATCCAGCGGCCGGGCCGCTCCGGATGCCAGCGCGCGGGACGCACGCTGTCCATCACATAGGCGCGGTAGTCGGGATCGGCCTCGACGCCGGTCTCGGCGCCCTTCAGCCAGCGGTCCCACCAGCGCAGCGCTTCCTGGAGGAAGCCGATGGCTGGCTTGGGGCCGGCATAGTGCGGGTATTTGTGGATCCACGGTCCGACGATGCCCTTGACCGGTGCCTCGATGTTGGTGACAAGGTGCGAGATCGTGTTGCGGTAGCCGTCGTGCCAGCCGCCGATCGACAGCACAGCCGCCTTGACGGCCGAAAAATCCTCGCAAATCGAACCGCGCTTCCAATAGGCGTCGCGATGCTGGTGGCTGAGCCACAGCGGCGCCATGAAGGCCAGGTTCTCCAGCCGGGTCATCCAGAGGTCGCGCCATCTGTTGTCGCCGGCAATCAGCGGATCCGGCGGCCGCGACGAATAGGAAAGCATGGTCGAGGCCCAGCCGAAATTCTCGTTCAAAAGGCAGCCGCCCTTGTAGTGGATGTCGTCGGCATAGCGGTCGACGGTCGAGCACAGGCTGATCACCGCCTTGAGCGCCGGCGGCTGTTTGGCCGCCACCTGCAGGCAGTTGAAGCCGCCCCAGGAAATACCCATCATGCCGACACTGCCGTTGCACCAGGGCTGGGCCGCCGCCCAGGCGATGACATCGCAGGCGTCCTGCAGTTCCTGCTCGGAATATTCGTCGTCCATCAGCCCTTCGGAATCGCCATTGCCGCGCATGTCGACGCGGATCGAGGCGTAGCCGTGGCCGGCGAAATAGGGATGGGTAAGCTGATCGCGAAAGATCGTGCCGTCGCGCTTGCGGTAGGGCAGGTGCTCGAGGATGGCAGGCACCGGATCGTCGCCCGCATCCTCTGGCATCCACACCCGAGCCGATAGCCGGCAGCCATCGGGCATGACGATGCCCATATCGGGAAATTCGACGACCTTGCGGGGAAATTCGGTGATGATTTTCATGGCAGGCATAACGCTCCGCGGCACGAGAACTTTCAATCGCCATTCGCGACTGGAGCAGCGAAATATGCGACCTGTGCCGCTATCGCAATTCGTCGAGCAGTTCGGGATGTTTCTCCAGCAATGTCATCAATTGAATGGTCGGGCCACTCGGTTCGATCAAGCCTCTTTCATACTTGTCGAAGGCGTTCTCGCCGACCTTGAACAAGGATCCGGCCTCGCGCTGCGACAGCTTGAGCTTCGTGCGCATGCGGCGGATGGTTGACGGGGCCGGCACGCCGTCGATCTTCTCTTTGAGCGCGCGCAACCCGGCATCAACGGCGGCCATATCGTCGCCGACATGCACACCCTCGCCATCCGATGGCGGATAGTAGCCGGGCAGGTCGACGATCATGCTCTCGCCCTTATAGGTCACGGTGAATGGACGGACTCCGCGCATCAACGTTTTTCCGGTTTCGGGGGAGACCATCCTATTCGTTTCACTGCTCTCCCTTGTCGCCATGGTCATTTCTCCTTGAATGACATGACCGTGAATTCGGTCACGACATCCGCCTGGAATTTCACATAGAGAAGCATGTCACGCGCTGGCACGTGATAGACATCCTGCCACACTCGATGATCCGCGAAAGTCGTCATCGACTTTACAAACATCTTCCGCGTAATGCTGTCGATCACCTCGATCAAACCGGCGCGATGGAAGCCCAGCCCAACAGCATCCCGCAGTGCGGACGTTGTGATCGCCAGCGTGTCGACAGACCCAAATGTCATCTTGATTGCATCAAGATCGTAAGTGGGTCTGCGTTTATCCATAATCAGTATGCCCCCATAAAGGGGGTAACTCAAGCGGCGATTGTTGAGACGGAAGCTCAATTCAGCGGAATGTCGTTCTCAGCCTTGCTCGCCTGGTAGTCACCCGACAATTCGTCGTAGCGCGCCGAGATTTTCCCGATCCGCTCCTCCAGCCGTTGGCGTTCGGCCCGGGGTAGCGCCCTAACTAACCTGCGGATCGAAAAACTTTTCCAATAGGCGTTCTCGGCATTGTAGCCGCCGGGGTCGAGGGTGAAGACCTCTTTCAGAATTTTGAGATCATGCGGGATGGCAAAACTGTCACGTGAATCCTCGTGGCTGAACAAATAGTAGAAGTTGTCAAAGCCGGCCCAGGTGATCGCCGACAGGCAGAGCGAGCAGGGCTCGTGTGTGGCGAGAAAGATGGCGTCCTTGGTGTCGACGCGCTCGGCCCTGGGCATCTCGTAAAAGCGCTTCAGGCAATGCACCTCGCCATGCCAGAGCGGATTTTCCATCTCGTTGTTGGTCTCGGCCAGCACCAGCGAATGGTCGTCCTTGCGCAGGATCGCCGCGCCGAACAGCTTGTTGCCGTGGGCGACGCCTTCTGCCGTCTTCGGCACGATCTCGTGCTCGATGACGTCGAGCAGGCGGTCGATCAGCGAAATGTCGGTCATCACAAGCTCTCGTCAGGGAGGTGGATTTCGTAGGCGTGCGAGAAGTGGAATTCCTCGAGGTTGGAGCCGTCGCCGCCACGGTCGACGATCAAAAAGTCCTGAGGCTCTCCGAGCGGCGTCAGCACGCCGTGCCAGAGATTGCGGAAGTAGTTGATGCCTTGCCCCGGTGCGGTGACGAAGGCATGAGGCTCGCCAGGCCCGTCCTTGCCGTCAGGGCAGACGACGACCAGGAACGGACGCGGCGACAGCGGTATGAAGGCCTGGCTGCCCAAGGGGTGGCGCTCCACCATGGTCAGCTTCAGCGGCATGTCATAGGGCGTGCCGCGCACCATCGAGATCAGCACGCGCGCATTCGGCCCCGTGGCTTGCGCGGTGGCGAGGTCATGGTAGCGCTCGGCCTTGCCGCCATTGATCGGATAGTGGTTGTCGCCGCCCATGTCGATGACATCGCCGAATTCGGCAAAGGCCTCACGGGTCAGCGGCCGCGCGACAATGCGGCTCATGACGTCCGCTTCGCGATGCCGGCCCCGCCGAGCTTGGCGTGCCGGTTGACGTCCTTGTAGAGCAGATAGCGGAATTTGCCGGGGCCGCCGGCATAGCAGGCCTGCGGGCAGAAGGCGCGCAGCCACATATAGTCGCCGGCCTCGACCTCGACCCAGTCCTGGTTGAGCCGATAGACAGCCTTGCCTTCGAGCACATAGAGCCCGTGTTCCATGACATGCGTCTCGGCGAAGGGAATGACCGCGCCGGGCTCGAGCGTGACGATGGTCATGTGCATGTCATGGCGCAGATCGGCGGGATCGACGAACCGCGTCGTTGCCCAGCGGCCCTCGGTGCCGGGCATAGGCGTCGGCGCGATCTCCTGTTCGTTGGTGAAGAAGGCCTCGGGAATCTCGAGGCCATCGACGACTTCATAAGCCTTGCGTATCCAGTGGAAGCGGACAGCCGCCTTGCCTTCGTTGCGGACTGTCCAGCCGCTGGCCGGCGGCAGGAAGGCAAAACCGCCGGGGCGCAACACATGTTTCATGCCGTCGAGCAGAACCGTCAGTTCGCCCTCGACCACGAACAGGGCGCCTTCGGCGCCGGCATCGGGCTCCGGCCGCTCGCTGCCGCCGCCTGGCGCGACCTCGACGATGTATTGCGAAAACGTCTCGGCGAAGCCGGACAGCGGCCGCGACAGGATCCAGACACGCGTCTTGTCCCAGAACGGCAGGGCGCTGGTGACGATGTCCTGCATCACGCCCTTGGGGATGACCGCATAGGCTTCGGTGAAGACGGCGCGGCCGGTCAGAAGTTCGCTCTGGCCGGAATGGCCGCCCTTTGGGGCATAATAGGTTCGCTCGGGCATCCTGATCGTATCCATGGGTTCAAACCTATTGTGGAAGCATGTCCTTGAGGCGCAGCAGCGCGATGCGCTCGACCTGTTTGCAGGCGGTTTCGAATTCGACGCCGCGGCTGTTGCCGATGCGGGCTTCGAATTCGGCGAGGATTTCCTCCTTTGTCTTGCCTTTCACCGCGATGATGAAGGGAAAGCCGAAGGTGGTGACGTAGGCGGCGTTGAGCTTGGAGAACAGTTCGCGTTCCTTGTCTGTCAGCGCGTCGAGACCGGCGGAAGCCTGTTCCCTGGTCGATTCCGCCGTCAGTCGCCTGGCCTTGGCCAACTTGCCGGCGAGGTCGGGATGGGCGTTGAGCACGCCGAGCCGTTCGGTCTCACTGGCGGAACGGAAGATGCGGCAAAGCGCATTGTGGAGGCCGCCCGCCGTGTCGTGCGCCGGGCCGAGCTCCAGCTCGTAGGCCCGCTCGGCGATCCAGGGCGAATGTTCGAAAACGCCGCCGAAGCTGTGAACGAACGTCTCGAATTCCATCTTCGAGGGGCGTAGCGCGGCCGGCTGATAGGGGTGGTTTTCCTGCCAGTGCTTGGCGATGTCGATACGCCGCGCCAGCCAGACCTTGTCGTGCGATTTGACATAATCGACGAAGCGTTTCAGCGCCGCCACCCGGCCCGGCCGCCCGACCAGGCGGCAATGCAGGCCGATGTTCATCATGCGCGGCCGGCCGGCCTTGCCCTCGGCATAGAGCGTATCGAAACTGTCCTTCAAATACGCAAAGAACTGGTCGCCCGAGTTGAAGCCTTGCGGTGTGGCAAAGCGCATGTCGTTGGCGTCGAGCGTATAGGGGATGATGAGCTGCGTGCCGTCCTCATGCTCGAACCAGTAGGGCAGTTCGTCGTCATAGGTGTCCGAGACGTAGTCGAAGCCGCCTTCCTCTGCCACCAGCCGCACCGTGTTGATCGATGTGCGGCCCGTATACCAGCCGGTCGGGCGCTGGCCGGTCACCTCGTAGTGCAGCTTGATCGCCGCTTCGAGGTCGCGGCGCTCGTCCTCGGCGTCGTGGTCGCGGTAGTCGATCCACCTCAACCCGTGCGAGGCGATTTCCCAGCCGGCTTCCTGCATCGCCGTGACCTGGTCGGGCGAGCGCGCGAGCGCCGTGGCGACGCCATAGCAGGTGACAGGCACTTGCTCTTCGCTGAACAGGCGCAGCAGCCGCCAGAAGCCGGCCCGCGCCCCATACTCGTAGATCGATTCCATGTTCCAGTGGCGCTGGCCCACCCAGGGCGCCGCGCCGACGATCTCGGACAGGAAGGCTTCAGAAGCCTTGTCGCCGTGGAGCACGCAGTTCTCGCCGCCCTCTTCGTAGTTGACGACGAACTGCACGGCGACATGCGCGCCGCCAGGCCATTTCGGATCCGGCGGATTGGCTCCGTAGCCACGCATGTCCCTGGTGTAACGCATCGTCCCTCCGCGCCCGGCATCACCGGAAGTATGATCAGGATATCGAAAGGGTGCTTCTCGCATTCCCCTCAAAATTTTTGAAAGTGTTTTTGTCGCACTCCGCTCGACCGGGACTTATGCATCGCCTTTAATTGGCGCACAATTCATCAGTAGTGCTTGATTGTACCGGCCAATTTGTTCGTATTGGAAAATGGGAGGCGGCCAATGGCAGAGACATCGAAAGCCGATGGCGGGCGTCTGACGACCCATGTCCTGGATACCGCGACCGGCAGCCCGGCGGCGGGATTGTCCATCGCGCTCTACCGTATCGAGGGTTTGGCCCGCACGCTTCTGAAGACGGTCGTCACCAATGCCGATGGCCGCTGCGATGCGCCGCTGCTGGCCGGTGCCGACTTCCGCACCGGCGAATACGAACTGGTGTTCGCGGCCGGCGACTATCTGCGCGGCCAAGGAACGAAGCTGCCCGAGCCGGCCTTCCTCGACAGCGTGCCGATCCGCTTCGGCATGGCGCAGGCGCTGCACTATCATGTACCATTGCTGATCTCGCCATACGGCTATTCCACCTACAGGGGGAGCTGAGGCATGGCCAAGGCCAATATCCGCAGCGAAATCCGCTTCATTCTGAATGGCAGGGATGTCGCGCTGTCATCCGTGGCGCCTGACGCGACCCTGCTCGACTGGCTGCGGCTCGACCGTTCGCTGCGCGGCACCAAGGAAGGCTGCGCCGAGGGCGATTGCGGCGCCTGCACGGTGCTGATCGGCAGACTTTCGGCCACCGGACTGGTCTATGAAAGCGTCAATGCCTGCATTCGCTTTCTGGGCTCGCTCGACGGCACCCATGTCGTGACGGTCGAGCACCTGCGCGGCGAAGCTGGCCAGTTGCATCCGGTCCAGCAGGCTATGGTTGATTTCCATGGCTCGCAATGCGGCTTCTGCACGCCGGGTTTCGTCATGTCGCTCTACGGCTTGTGGATGAAGTCACCGGACCCTTCGGACGCGGCCATCGAAAAAGCCTTGCAAGGCAATCTCTGCCGCTGCACCGGCTATGAGGCGATCATGCGCGCCGCGCACGCCATATCGAGTTACGGCAAGGCGGCAAAAGACGTGCTGGCGGTGGAGCGCCGGGACGTCACCACACGGCTGCAGGCGTTGCAGGATGGCGCCAGGGTCGAGATCGGCGCCGGCGGGACGCGGCTGGTAGTGCCGGCCGATGCCGACGATTTCGCGGCTGTCTTCGAAAAAGAGCCGACCGCCACCGTCGTAGCCGGTTCGACCGACGTTGGCCTGTGGGTGACCAAGCAGATGCGCGACATCTCGCCGGCGATCTTCATCGGCAATCTGCCGGGGCTTTGCACCATCACGGAAGACAATGGTGTCATATCGATTGGCGCCGGCGTCACCTACACCGAAGCCTTTTCGACACTGTCGAAACGCATCCCGGCATTGGGGCCGTTGTTCGACCGCATCGGCGGGGAACAGGTTCGCAACATGGGCACCATCGGCGGCAACGTCGCCAACGGCTCGCCGATCGGCGACACGCCGCCACCGTTCATCGCGCTCGGTGCACGGCTGACATTGCGCAGGGGCAAGACACGGCGCACGATCCCGTTGCAGGATTTCTTCATCGCCTATGGCAAGCAGGACCGCCAGCCAGGCGAGTTCGTCGAGGCCGTGCATGTGCCGGTGCCGGCAAAGGGGACAAAGTTCGCCGTCTACAAGGTCACCAAACGCCGCGACGAGGACATCACCGCGACCCTTGGCGCCTTTTATCTGGCCTTGGCCGACGATGGCACGGTAGCCGATATCCGCATCGCCTATGGCGGCATGGCGGCAACGCCGAAGCGGGCGTCTTCTGTCGAGAAGGCGCTGCTCGGCAAGGCCTGGAACGAAGTGACGGTGGAAGCGGCTATGGCCTGCTACGCCAGCGATTTCACCCCGCTGACCGACATGCGCGCAACCGCCGAATACCGTGCCTTGGCGGCGAAGAACCTTCTGTTGCGCTTTTACGTGGAAACCACCGGCACCAAGGCGCCGTTCCAGGTATCACGCAGCGAGGCGGCCTGATGAACAAGCACGCACCATCAAACCTCAAGGCCGAGAAGATCGTCGGCGGCGTCGCCACCGACCAGCGGCACGATTCCGCCCACAAGCATGTCAGCGGCGGCGCCGTCTATATCGACGACATGCCGGAGCCGGCCGGCACGCTGCATGTCGGTCTTGGCCTGTCCAAGGTGGCGCATGGCGTCCTGAAGAGCGTCGATCTCTCGGCGGTGCGCGCGGCCCCTGGCGTCGTCGACGTGCTGACCTATGCCGACGTGCCGGGCGAAAACGATGTCTCGCCCAGCAACATGCATGACGATCCGGTGCTGGCGGAAGGCAAGGTGCAGTTCTTCGGCCAGCCGATCTTCGCGGTCATTGCCAAGACGCGCGAGGCGGCGCGTCGCGCCGTGCGCCTGGCTGGGATCGAATATGACGAGCTTCCCGCCGTCATCGACATCTGGGGCCTCGATCCGACCAAGGACAAGCAGGTCACCACGCCGCTGATCCTGAAGCGTGGCGACGCGGCCGCCGCAATCCAGGCCGCCCCCCGCCGCATCAAGAACCGCATGTGGCTTGGCGGCCAGGATCATTTCTACCTTGAAGGCCAGGTGTCGCTCGCCATTCCCGGCGAGGACGACGAGGTGACCGTCTACTGTTCGACGCAAGGGCCGAGCGAGACGCAGCATCTGGTCGCCCACACGCTCGGCGTGCCGAGCAACGCGGTGACGGTGGAGGTGCGCCGCATGGGCGGCGGCTTCGGCGGCAAGGAAACGCAGGCCAACCAGTGCGCCGCGATCGCCGCCATCGCCGCCAAGAAGCTGAAGCGGGCGGTCAAGGTCCGGCTAGACCGCGACGAGGACATGACCGCCACCGGCAAGCGGCACGATTTCGCCATCGACTACGAAGTCGGCTTCGACGACGAGGGCAACATCCTCGGCGTCGATTTCACCTATGCCTTGCGCTGCGGCTTTTCCGCCGACCTGTCCGGCCCGGTCGGCGACCGCGCGCTGTTCCACTGCGACAACGCGTATTTCTATCCCGCGGTGTTGGCCAAGTCGGCGCCGCTCTACACCAACACCGTGTCCAACACCGCCTTCCGCGGCTTCGGCGGTCCGCAAGGCATGATCGGCGCCGAGCGGGTCATCGACGAGGTCGCCTTCGCCGTCGGCAAGGATTCGCTCGAAATCCGCAAGCTGAATTTCTACGACCCGATGGAGGCGATCGGCGCGCGCTGCGTCACGCCCTATCATCAGAAGGTCGAGGACTGCATCATCCAGCGCATCGTGGCGGAACTGGAAGAGAGCGCCAGCTATGCGCGCCGCCGCCGCGAGATTTCCGCGTTCAACGCCAACAGCCGCTTCGTCAAGCGCGGCCTGGCGCTGACGCCGGTCAAGTTTGGCATCTCCTTCACCAAGACCGAGTCCAACCAGGCCGGGGCGCTGGTCCATGTCTATGCCGATGGTTCGGTGCACATGAACCATGGCGGCACCGAAATGGGGCAGGGCCTGCACCTCAAGGTGGCGCAGGTCGTGGCCGAGGAGTTCCAGATCGACCTCGACCGCGTGAAGATCACCGCCACCACAACCGCCAAGGTGCCCAATACCGCGCCGACGGCGGCGTCCTCGGGCGCCGACCTCAACGGCATGGCGGCGCAGAACGCGGCGCGCCAGATCCGCCAGCGGCTGACCGACTTCGCCGCCGAGAGATATCAGATTCCAGCCGACCAGGTGGTGTTCCTGCCCAACCGGGTGCGCGTCGGCAACCAGGAAGTCAGCTTCAACGATTTGGTCAAGCAGGCCTATATCGCGCGTGTGCAGCTCTCGGCCGCCGGCTTCTACAAGACGCCTAAGATTCACTGGGACCGCGGCAAGGGCCAGGGCCACGCCTTCTACTACTATGCCTATGGCGCGGCCTGCGCCGAAGTGTCGGTCGACACGCTGACCGGCGAGTATGTCGTCGAGCGCGCCGATATCCTGCACGACTGCGGCCGTTCGCTGAACCGGGCCATCGACCTCGGCCAGGTCGAGGGCGGCTTCATCCAGGGCATGGGCTGGCTGACCACCGAGGAACTGTGGTGGGACGACAAGGGCCGGCTGCGCACCCATGCGCCCTCGACTTACAAGATCCCGCTGGCCTCGGATCGGCCGAAGATCTTCAACGTCGCGCTGACCGACTGGTCGCAGGCCTATGAGCCGACCATCCATCGCTCCAAGGCGGTCGGCGAGCCACCGCTGCCGCACGGCATGGCAGTGCTGCACGCGCTGTCGGATGCCGTGGCCAGCGTCGCCGACCACAAGATCTGCCCGCGTCTCGACGCGCCGGCAACCCCCGAACGCGTGCTGATGGCGATCGAGCGGTTGAAGAAAGAGGTCAAGGCGGGCGCCTGAAGGCCGGCAAACGTGCAATCCCAACCGAAAAAGCCTATATTTTGCATTCGGGAACCGTGAACCATGAACTCGAACGTGCAAAGCCTGAAAACCTTTCTCGGCAGCGCCGCGCGACTTGCCCTGGTCGAAGTGGCCGGTACCAAGGGCTCGACGCCGCGCGAAAAGGGTGCCTTCATGCTTGTCTCGCCGGCGGCGATCTTTGGCACGATCGGCGGTGGTCAGCTCGAATACATGGCGATCGACAGAGCCAGGCAGATGCTCATCTCCCCCCTCGAGGGGGAGATGGCCGCGAAGCGGCCAGAGGGGGTCCTCGCAGGAGGCACCGCAAGGGGGTCGAGCACTGCCGCAACGACCCCACCCGGCGGCTTCGCCGCCACCCTGCCCTCGAGGGGGAGGGGAACCCGCATCGAAGTCGACGAAATCTGCGCCACGCTCGATGTGCCGCTTGGGCCGGAGATCGGCCAGTGCTGTGGCGGGCGCGTGGAGGTGCTGATCCGGCTGGTCGATGCCGCACTCGCCGCCGAGCTGGTTGCGGCGGCGGAAGCCGAGGAGGCGCAGCTGCCGCATGTCTATATCTTCGGCGGCGGCCATGTCGGCCAGGCGCTCGCGTCTACGGTAGCGCTTCTTCCCGTGCACGGTGTCGTCATCGAGACGCGGGCCGAGGCGCTGGAAGGCATGCCGGAAACCGTCGAGACGCGGCTGACGCCGATGCCGGAAGACGAGGTGCGCGCCGCCCCGGCCGGCACCGCCTTCGCCATCCTAACCCATGACCACGCGCTCGATTTCCTGATCGTCGCAGAGGCGCTGAGACGCGGCGATGCGGCCTATGTCGGCATGATCGGTTCGAAGACCAAGAAGGCGACATTCAGAAACTGGTTCCTGAAATCGGCGGACGGCGCGGAGACTGAATTTGCCCGCCTCGTCTCGCCGATCGGCGGCGACGCCGTCAAGGACAAGCGCCCGCAGGTGATCGCCGCGCTGGCGGCCGCCGAGATCATGACGGCTCTAGTCGTGCACAGGGCGGCCTCAAGTTCCGACCGTCCCCCATGACAGAGTGATGGCGAGTTTAGACTTGCGCCGCGGCTAAGCCGGCCGTTTCAAGCCGAAATGTTCAGGCAGCGTGACCGCCGCTCTTGTCGAACAGTAGAGCATCCGCGTCCTGCCACAGGCCCTGCAGATGCCTGTGAATTCCTCCGCGCAGCGTCGAAAAACCGTGTCCGAAAATCCTTCGGGCCTGCTGAAGTTGGTGGCCTCGCGCGGGTTGGGTCAGCGATGCGTTCCAGCCGGCACGGCCGTGGCTGATGACGTCGAGGGGACGCGAAGCGACGCGCCAGATTATAGGCTGATGCGCGAGGGTCGAGGCGCCTTGGAATCGGCAACGATGCCCCATCGGCTTTGCTCGTACCTCGACCAAGGTGCGGATTGCCCGGTCAAAACCGCGCACGACGAAACTAAGTTCGTCCTGCAGCAAGACAAGCCCGGCGAATGGAAGCAGCCGGCGGTCACTTGCCGGCCTGTTCTACCGCCCGGCCAGGATGTCCTTGATCAGCCGCTGGCAGCGCTCCGCCATGAAGTCGAGCAGCAGGCGCACCTTGGGGTCCTGCAGCTTCTTGTGCGGATATACGGCAGCGAATTGCACCGGCGTAGGCGGGGTGCTGGCGAGAATGACCTTCAGCCGCCGGTCGCGGATGAACGGCTCGACCTCGAAGCGCGGCTTGTTGATGATACCGCGTCCCGACAGAGCCCAACCGGTCAGCACGTCGCCGTCATCGGTGTCGTAGGGCCCGTGCACTTCGAATTTTTGCTGGCCGGCCGGCGTTTGCAAGGTCCAGACATATTCGCGTGCGCCGGAATAGCGCAGCATCAGGCAGTCATGTCTCCTGCCGATCAATTCCTGCGGATCCATGGGCTCGCCGCGTGCCTCAAGATATTTGGGTGCGGCGACCAGCACACGTTCGCATTCCATGATACCGCGCATCCGAAGGCTGGAGTCCTCGATGATGCCGAGCCGGAAGGCGACGTCGATGCCCTCTTTCATGATGTCGACATTGTGGTCCGAGAGCCTGAGCCGCACCTCGATATCAGGGTATTTGTCGTGAAAATCGGGAATGCCCGAGGCCACCAGCCGTCGGCCGAGCCCAAGCGGCGCCGTCACCTTGATGGTGCCGCGCGGCTGGCCGGACAGTGCCGAGACGGCCGCCTCCGCTTCGGTAATCGCCTCCAGAACCTGCTTCGCGCCCGAGTAGAACACGGTGCCGTGCTCGGTCGGCATCAACTGCCGTGTCGTGCGGTTGAACAGCCGGACGCCGAGATGCTTCTCCAGTTCCTTGATACGGTTCGAGGCGACCGCCGGCGAAATGCGCATGTCGCGCCCGGCCGCCGACAGATTGCCGAGCTCGACGACGCGGACGAAGACGGCGATGTTGTCGAGATAGGCCATGCGGAGCACCTTCGCCGGTTTGCAGGGATCAACCTAGTATTTTCCAATTTTTTTTGAAAGTCATCGCACACCTCGCCTCTTTCCGTTTACGCGCCACACCTTAAAGTCGCGTCATCGGCAGGGACGACTTCAATGATGGATTTCGCGATTTTCTGGGACTGGCTGAGCTTCGCCGTGCGCTGGCTGCACGTCGTCACCGGCATCGCCTGGATCGGCTCGTCCTTCTATTTCGTCGCGCTCGATCTGGGCCTGCGCCAGCGACCAGGCATGCCCGTCGGCGCCTTCGGCGAGGAATGGCAGGTGCATGGCGGTGGCTTCTACCACATCCAGAAATATCTGGTGGCGCCGGCCGAGATGCCCGAGCATCTGACCTGGTTCAAGTGGGAATCCTACGCCACCTGGCTGTCCGGTTTCGCCATGCTGTGCGTGGTTTATTACGCCGGAGCGGACCTGTTCCTGATCGATCCCAATGTGCTGCCGATGTCGGTGCCAATAGGCATCCTGCTGTCGATGGCGACGATCGGCGTCGGCTGGGTGGTCTATGATCTCCTGTGCCGCTCGCCGCTCGGCAAAAGCGACACCGGCCTGATGCTGGTTCTCTATTGCGTGCTGGTGTTCATCGCCTGGGGACTGACGCATCTGTTCACCGGCCGCGCCGCCTTCCTGCATCTTGGCGCCATCACCGCGACGATCATGTCGGCCAATGTCTTCATGGTCATCATTCCGAACCAGAAGATCGTCGTCGCCGACCTCATCGCAGGACGCAAGCCGGATCCGAAGTACGGCAAGATCGCCAAGCAGCGTTCGCTCCACAACAACTATCTGACGCTCCCCGTGCTGTTCCTGATGCTGTCGAACCATTATCCGCTGGCGTTCGGGACACAGTTCAACTGGGTCATCGCCTCGCTGGTGTTCATCATCGGTGTCTTGATCCGCCACTATTTCAACAGCGTGCACAAACGTGCCGGCAACCCGCACTGGACCTGGCTGGGCGCCCTTGTCCTGTTCCTCATCATCATCTGGCTGTCGACCGTGCCGAAGGTGCTGACCGGTGAACCTAAGGTTTCCGCCTCGGCGCAAGTCTATATCGCTTCGGCGCATTTCCCGGCGGTGCGCGACACCGTGCTTGGCCGCTGCTCGATGTGCCATGCCGCGGAGCCGGTCTACGAGGGCATCTACCACGCGCCCAAGGGGGTGATGCTGGATACGGACGCGGGCATTGCTGATCATGCCCGCGAGATTTACCTGCAGGCAGGCCGCAGCCACGCCATGCCGCCCGCCAATGTCACAGAGATCACCGACAAGGAGCGGGCGCTGCTGGTCGCCTGGTTCGAAGGCGCGGGGAAATAAGCATGACCTCGACACTTCTGCGCGGCCGCACGCTGTCCTTCGTGCGCCGGCCGCAAGCCATCGACGACCACTCCGCCTGGCGCTACGAAGAAGATGGCGGCCTGCTGATAAGCGACGGCAGGATCGTTGCATCGGGCGCCTACGCCGATGTCGAGAAACAGGCGGGCGAGGGGACAAAAAAGATCGATCACCGGCCGCATCTGTTGCTGCCGGGCTTCATCGATGCCCATGTGCATTTCCCGCAGATGCAGATCATCGCTTCCTATGGCGCCGAACTGCTCGACTGGCTGAACACCTACACCTTTCCAGAGGAAACAAAATTCGCCAACGCGCAGCATGGCCGCCGCATCGCGCGCCTGTTCCTTGATGAGACGGTGCGCCATGGCACGACGACGGTCGCCGCTTACTGTTCGGTGCATAGGGCGTCGGCGGAAGCCTTCTTCGCCGAGTCGCACGCGCGCGACATGCTCAACATCGCCGGCAAGGTGATGATGGACCGCAATGCGCCCGAAGGCGTACTCGACACGCCGCAATCCGGCTATGACGACACCAAGGCGCTGATCGCCGAGTGGCACGGCAAGGGCCGCCAGCTTTATGCCATCACGCCACGCTTTGCCATCACCTCCTCACCGGAGCAGATGGAGATGGCCGGCGCGCTGTGCCGCGAACATCCCGACCTGCACATGCAGACGCATCTGTCGGAAAACCACGCCGAGATTGCCTTCACGCAACAGCTCTACCCCTGGTCGCGCGACTACACCGATGTGTACGAACATTACGGGCTGCTTGGCAAAAAGAGCCTGTTCGGTCATTGCATTCATTTGTCGGAGCGTGAGGCGGACGCGCTGTCGGACAGCGGTTCGGTGGCGGTATTCTGCCCGACCTCCAACCTGTTCCTCGGCTCCGGCCTGTTCGACTATCAGCGCTTTCGCTGCCGCGACAAGCCATTGCGCATCGCGACCGCCACCGATGTCGGCGGCGGCACCAACTATTCGATGCTGCGTACCATGGACGAGGGCTACAAGGTGATCGCGCTCAATGGTGAGAAGCTCAACCCGTTCCAGTCATTCTGGCAGATCACGCGTGGCAACGCCGAGGCGCTGTCGGTGGCGGACAGGATCGGCACGCTGGAGGATGGCACCGACGCCGATATCGTCGTGCTCGATGCCAGGGCGACGCCGGCGATGCGGCTCAGGATGGAAACGGTCGAGACGCTGGCGCAGGAACTGTTCCTGCTGCAGACGCTGGGAGACGACCGCGCGGTGCGCGAGGTCTATGTCGCGGGGCGGCCTGCCAAGAGCGACATCGCAATTTAGCACTGCGGCGTGTTCCCCGCTTGACCCGGCGGCAGCCATCGGTCAAAGCGTGCGGCGAAGTTGACAGGGGAACGACATGGCCGTTGCTGACGACATCGCTCTGATCAAGAGACAGGAAGAGACGCTTGTCTTCACGGCCTTCGACGAGGCTGTCGCCTTCGAGATCGGTTCGGCCATCCGTCGTCGTGCAACAGCAGAGAACCTGCCGATTATAGTCGATATCAGGCTGTGGGACCGGCCCCTGTTCTATGCGGCGATGCCTGGTTCGAATGCTTCCAATCCCGACTGGGCGCGGCGCAAAATCAATGTCGTGAAGCGCTATCTCAGAAGCACTTACCGGCTGGTGCTGGAGCAGCAGCGCCCCGACCGCACCTTCAAGATCGGCGAGGGGCTCGATATTGCTGACTATGTGTTGGCCGGCGGCGGCTTTCCGGTTGCGGTCAAGGGCGTCGGTGTCATCGGCGTGATCGCGGTCTCTGGCCTGCCTGAGCGCCAGGATCATGGCGTGGTGGTCGATGCGCTGTGCGATTACCTGGCCATCGATGCAGGCCAGCTTGCTCTGCCGCCGGAAGAAAAATCGTGACGTCAGCGCTGCCCCTCCCCCTCACCCTCTCCCCGTATAGAGACGGGGAGAAGGGGGCACCAACGCTGGAGCGCTTCCCTTCTCCCCGTCACTATACGGGGAGAAGGTGCGGGGAGGCGGATGAGGGGCGGGGCCAGCCTTGCGGCTATTCGCAAATCGCCAATGGCAGCCAAGGATGACCGTGCTCGATCCCGAATCCTTCCTCATCTCCATCTTCGACGCCGCCGTTGCGGCCGCCGATCCGGAAAAGACCATTCGCGATCATTTGCCGGCAAAGCCGAAGGGCCGCACCATCGTCATCGGTGCCGGCAAGGGCTCGGCGCAGATGGCGGCGGCCTTCGAGAAGGTTTGGGATGGGACGATCGAGGGCCTGGTCGTTACCCGCTACGGCTATGGCGCCAAATGCGAGCGCATCGAGATTATCGAGGCCGCACACCCGGTGCCGGACGCCGCCGGGCTCGAGGCGTCGCGGCGCCTGCTGGAGAAGGTGCAAGGGCTGACAGCGGACGATCTGGTCGTGGCGCTGATTTCCGGCGGCGGTTCGGCGCTGCTGCCGTCTCCGGCCGCCGGCCTGACGCTGGCCGACGAGATCGCCGTCAACGAGGCGCTGCTTGCCTCCGGCGCCCCGATCGCGGCGATGAATACCATCCGCAAACACCTCTCCACCATCAAAGGCGGCCGGCTGGCTGCCGCGGCCTGGCCGGCCAAGGTGGTGTCGCTGGTGGTCTCCGACATCCCCGGCGACAATCCGGCCCTTGTCGCCTCCGGCCCAACCGTTCCCGATGTCGGCAGCCGTGAGAATGCCCTGGCTTCTATATCAGCCTATGGCATGAAACTGCCGGACGCGGTGATGGCGCATCTCCAGTCGCCGGCGGCCGACGCCCCAGATCCCGGCGATCAGCGCTTTGCGCGCAACGAGGTGCATCTGATCGCATCGGCCGGCGTGTCGCTGGAAGCGGCAGTGGTGGAAGCGAGGCGGCAAGGCATCGAAGCCGTCATCCTCTCCGATGCCATCGAAGGCGAAGCACGCGAGGTCGGCGGCGTCCACGCGGCAATCGCCCGCGAAGTGGCAACGCGCAACCGGCCCTTCCAAAAGCCGGTTCTGATCCTGTCGGGCGGGGAGACCACCGTGACGTTGCGGGCCAAAGGCAAGGGTGGCCGCAACTCGGAATTCCTGCTTGCCTTCGCCATCGGCATCAACGGCATGCAAGGCATTCACGCTCTTGCCGCAGATACCGACGGCATCGACGGCTCGGAAGACAATGCCGGCGCCTTCGCCGACGGCTCGACCGT
The DNA here is from genome assembly GCF_020164995.1 of Mesorhizobium sp. CO1-1-11. Taxonomy (NCBI): domain Bacteria; kingdom Pseudomonadati; phylum Pseudomonadota; class Alphaproteobacteria; order Hyphomicrobiales; family Phyllobacteriaceae; genus Mesorhizobium; species Mesorhizobium sp. CO1-1-11. The sequence goes on along the minus strand of NZ_JAIUHE010000007.1, from coordinate 242,887 downwards.
TTCGCGCATGCGCGCGGCGGGTGTGGATGCCAAGGCGATGCTGGCCGGAAACAATGCCTGGACGGCCTTCAATGCCGTTTGCGATCTCTTCGTGCCCGGCCCGACCGGCACGAACGTGAACGATCTCAGGGCAATTCTCGTTCGCTAAACCGGCAGATCAAGCTGCCATCAACTTCTTCACCTGCTTCATATCCTGCAAAAACCGCTCGCGTTCGGCTTCTTTGTCGGCGTGATCCCGAATGCGCAGGATGAAGGACGGATGGATGGTGAGGAAGACACGCAAACCATCCACGCGTTCGATCACCTGGCCCCGCATCTTGGTCACCGGGACCGCCTTGCCAAGCAGGGATAGCGCCGCCGGGGGGGGGCCCCGCGCGCCCCGGCGAGATTCGGCTTGATCAGGTCAAACTCGTGGTCGAGCCACCAGCGGCAGGCTTGAACCTCGCCGACATTCGGCTTGGAGTGGATGCGGCGTTTTCCGCGCGGTTCGAATTTGAAGTGCTTGACCGCGTTGGTGACGTAGACCTTCAGCCGGTCGACCCCGGCATCGTCCAATATGGCATCGAAAACCTTGCCCGCCGGGCCGACGAACGGCTGGCCGGCGAGGTCTTCCTGGTCGCCCGGCTGTTCGCCGACGAAAATCACCTTGGCGTTGTCAGGCCCCTCGCCGAATACGGTCTGCGTCGCATCGCGCCAAAGCGGACAGCGGCGGCATCCCTTGGCGGCCTCGCGCAATTCGGAAACCGTGTGCGCGTCGCGGTCATCAGGCGCTTCGGTAGGCTCATGCTTAGGCCAGTGCCTCGCCTGCACCTTGGCGTGGTGCGGCGCGGGCGTTGTCGGCATCTTCGCAATCATATCCCTGGCGGCCTCGTCCGCTCCTGCGATCAAGTCAGGAATGAGCGAGGCCTCGGGAAGGTTCCGCCAATATTTCTTCGGCATCTCCTTTTGCATGGCCTTCACCTTGAGGCGTGCCGGATTGAAGATGTTCTCGAAATAAGTCCTCCACAGCGTCTCGGTGTCGTCCTTGTCTGGCGCATCGCCCTTGGCCGCGCCCGGCCCGATCGCCAGCCTCTCGCCATCCCAATCGGCGGACGCGTAAGGCGTCAGGATCGTCCAGCGCATGCCGGTAAAACGCCTGACGAAGAAATCCGCATTGCGCTCGACGATGAAATGGTCGGGTTCGAACCAGGCGACATAGCGTTCATCCTCGCCCTCGCCGATCTTCCGGAAGCGGACGAAGGCGTGCATCTTGTGGCTGTCGCGCCGCACCGCCTTTTCCATGGTTTCAAGCCGTTTGGTGTCGGGATCCGATGCGATCGCCAGCAATTTGGGCTCGGTGCGCAGCCGCCACAGCAGCCTATAGAGAAAGGCGAAACGTCCGGGATCGGAATGGCAGAAGGCGGTCTCGGCGTGGCCGATGAAATCGCGTGGCACAATGAGCTCAGCGCCCTGCGGCACGTCAGGCAAGTCGCTTGGCGGCCGGTCAAGACCGGCTACGACATGCCAGCTGATGTCCTCGGGTCTGATCTCATTCAACGCCAGCCGCCGAGCCGCGTCGCGCCAGCCGGCGAAATCGGTCTGGCTTTCAAGCCAAACGGTGTGGCGGGTGAGGTCGAGCTCGGCCGGCCGTATCGTCAAAACAGCGCCAGTTGTTCGCAGGATTGCACGATCTTGCCGCGCAGTCCGGCCTTGTCTGTGAGCGCGCCTGGCGACCAGCCTTCGGCGATGATGAAGGGCCTGAGCTTGGCGATCGAATGGCAGAGCCGGCCGACATCCTCGAGCCGCAGTCGCCGGTAGCGGCGGGTTTCGAGGATTTTCGCGACAACCTTGGTTCCCAGGCCAGGCACGCGCAGCAGCGCTTCGCGGTCGGCGCGGTTGACGTCGACGGGGAAACGTCCCCGGTTGCGCAGCGCCCAGGCAAGTTTCGGATCGATGGCGAGATCGAGCATGCCATCGCTGCTGCCGGCCAGGATTTCAGGCTGCGAAAATCCGTAGAAGCGCATCAGCCAGTCGGCCTGGTAGAGCCGGTGTTCGCGCATCAGCGGCGGCTTTCGGAGCGGCAGCGATGACGAGGAATCGGGGATCGGACTGAAGGCCGAGTAATAGACGCGCCGCAAATGGTAGCTGCCATACAGCCGGGCGCTGGCGTGCAGGATTCCGTCGTCGGAGGTGTTGTCCGCGCCAATGATCATCTGCGTCGACTGGCCACCCGGGGCGAAGCGTTCTCGTTTTTTGGTCCGCAACGTCGGCTCGGCTTTTTCCTCCATCTTCCGGCGCAAATTGGCCATGGAAAGCCGGATTGTCTCCGGCCTCTTTTCCGGCGCCAGCTTCTTCACGCCCTCGTCGGTGGGCAATTCGACATTGATCGACAGGCGGTCGGCATAGAGCCCGGCCTTCTCGATCAGGTCCGCCGAACTCTCGGGGATGGTTTTGAGATGGATATAGCCGGAGAATTTTTCCTCCAGCCGCAGCCGCCGCGCCACCTCGACCATCTCGCCCATGGTCTCGTCAGGCGAACGGATGACGCCCGAGGACAGGAAAAGCCCTTCGACATAATTGCGCCGGTAGAAATCCATGGTCAGCTTCACCACCTCGTCGATGCCGAAGCGGGCGCGCCGGACATTCGAGGACGAGCGATTGATGCAATAGCTGCAGTCGTAGATGCAGAAATTGGTCAGCAGGATTTTCAGCAGCGAGATGCAGCGGCCGTCCGGTGCGTAGGAATGGCAGATGCCCATGCCTTCGGTGGAGCCGATGCCGCCGGATTTCAAAGAGTCCTTTTTCGCCGCGCCCGATGAGGCGCAGGAGGCGTCGTATTTGGCGGCGTCGGACAGGATTGCCAGTTTCTCACGAACAGGGAGTGCGCTCATTTGTTCATGATATGTTCTAACAGGCCAATGCGCCATCTCATTTGATGGTGACGGCGAAAAAGTGATCGCCGCCGGTCTCCCGCATCAGACTTCGTGCAGATAGAGATGATAGTCCAGCTCGCTTACTGTGCGCGCCACGCGCAGGTACTCGGACTGCTTGATCGCCACAAAGGTGCGGTGCAGGTCCTCGCCGAGCGCGCCCTTCAGGAAGCTGGACGCCTTGGCCGCTTCGATGGCGGCCCGCCAATCGGCCGGCATCGTCGTGCGGGTGATTGCCGCTTCATAGCCATTGCCGGTCGTTTCGGGGCCGGGATCGAGCCCTTCGTCGAGGCCCTTGACGATGCCGGCAAGCACCGTCGCGGCAATCAGATACGGATTGGCGTCGACGCCTGATGGACGATGCTCGATGCGCCGGTTCTTTGCATCGCCGGCCGGCACGCGCAACGCTACCGAGCGGTTGTTGACGCCCCAGCTCGGCGCCACCGGCGCATAGGATTGCGAGACGAAGCGCCGCCAGGAATTGGCATGCGGCGCAAACACCAGCATTGATTCCGCCATGGTCTGGATCAGCCCGCCGAGGCCACGCAGCAGCGGCAGCGACCAGCTCTCGCCGGCGGCTTCCGCAAAGACGTTTCGGCCGTCCTTGTCCTGCAGCGAGACATGGAAATGCATACCGGAGCCGGCATATTTCTCGATCGGCTTGGCCATGAAGCAGGCGGTGACACCATGGCGGCGCGCCTGCGCCCGCACCAGCCGCTTCAGCATGACCAGATCGTCGGCCGCCCGCATCACGTCCTTGCGGTAATTCAGCGTCAGTTCGTACTGGCCGGGCGCATATTCGGAAATCACCGTCTCGGCCGGAATGCCTTGCGCCTTGGCGGCGGCGTAGATGTCGGAGAACAACGGCTCCATGCCGTGCAGATGGTCGACTGAATAAACTTCGGTCTTGCCCGAGACGCGGCCATCGAGCACCGCGCGCGCCGGCTGCACCTTGCCGTCGGCGTCGCGCTCATTGGCCAGCAGAAAAAACTCGAGCTCGAAGGCACCGGCGGGATAGAGTCCCTTGGCGGCCAATATGTCGACCTGCCGGGCAAGCGCCAGCCGCGGATCCGACGACATTGGCTGGCCGTCGAGATGATACATCGCCATCAGCAGTTGGCCGCGCGGTGGCTTCGTGCCGTAAAGCGGCACCAGCGTGCCCGGAATCGGCCAGGCCCTCAGGTCGCCGTCGCCGCTGTCCCAGATCAGCCCGGTTTCGTGCACATCCTCGCCGGTGATGTCGAGGCCGAGAATGGAGATCGGCATATGCCGGCCGCCCTCGAAAATGCTTTTCAGCTCATGCCTGCGCACGATCTTGCCGCGCCCCACACCATTGGCGTCGGTCAGCACGATATCGAAGGCCTCGATCTCGGGATGGGCGTCGAGGAAGGCTTGCGCCTCGGTGGGCGTCGAGCCCGAAGGTGAGGTCATGATCGCACTCAAGTTTGGCTTGGGCGCTTGTCTCACGCCGCAAGCTTTGCCGCAACCGCGCCGAACGCGGCGATCAGCCGGTTGACCTGGGTGCCTGACGTTGCCGGCGAGATCAGCATCATGTTGTGGAACGGTGCGATCAGCACGCCGCGATTGACCAGCGCGACATGGATAGCAGCCTCCAGTTCCGGCGCATGCGCAACGTCCGCCTCGGCACCGTTGCGCAGCGGGCCGGGCGCGCAGATGAACTCGACGCGTGCCCCGACGCGGGAGACATGCCAGGGCAGATTGTAACAATCGATCACGCCGTTCAGCCCGGCATCGAGCCGCCGCGCCAGATGATCCATGCGGTCGTAATTCTCTTGCGTCATCACCTCCTCGAGCGTGGCGCGCATGGCGGCGAACTGCAGCGGGTTGGCCGACAGCGTCGTGCCCATGCCGGAATATCCCGGCTCTTTCGTTCTGTTATAGTCGGCATAGTGCGAGGCGACCTCCTCGCTCATGCCCCAGACACTCGCCGGCACGCCGCCGGCAATCGGCTTGCCCAGCACGAACAAGTCGGGCTCCAGCCCATATTTACTGGTGTAACCACCGGGACCGGTCGAGATCGTATGCGTCTCGTCGATCAAGAGCAGGGTGCCGGCTTCACGCGTCAATTTTCGCAGCGCATCATGGTAGCCAGGGTCGGCAAGTACCATGCAGGAATTGGTCAGCACCGGCTCGGCGATGACGCAGGCAACGTCCCTGTCCTTGAGCGCGGCTTCCAGTGCGGCAACGTCGTTGAACTCGATGACCTTGGCCGTGCGGGTCAGGTCGCGGAATTCGCCCGCCAGTCCCGGCCGGTTGACGGGCTTGCCGTCGATCAGCCGCACCATCGTCTCGTCCACCGAGCCGTGATAGCAGCCGTTGAAGACCAGGATCTTCTCCCTGGAGGTGACGGCACGGGCGACGCGCAGCGCGAAGCGATTGGCGTCGGTCGCCGTGGTCGCGATCTGCCAGAACGGCAGGCCGAAGCGCTGCTGCAGCAGCGGCCCGATGGCCAGCGCATCCTCGGAAGGCAGCATATAGGTCAGGCCGCGCCCCGCCTGGCGGCGAATGGCGCGCGCCACCGGCGGAGGCGAGTGGCCGAACATCGAACCGGTGTCGCCGAGGCAGAAATCGTCCAGCTTGTTGCCGTCCATGTCGGTGATCGTGGCGCCTCGGGCGCTGTCGACCAGGATCGGAAACGGGGTCGGCCAATCGTTCATCCAGTGCATCGGCACGCCGCCGAAGAAGCCGGGCAGGCCGTTGCCGACCTTGGTTTGCGATCTCGGCCGCGCCTCGCGAAAGGCTGCCCCTTCCGTCTCGCGCAATTGCGCGATGCGGTCGCGGCTGATCCCGCCGATGGTCTTTGAACTGTCGCTGCCGTGCATGAAAATCCCTCTGGCTCATTCCTACTTACCCAATCCACCTCCGCAACGGCAATTGGCCGTGCGTCCGTTCTGCATTGGCTCAGCCGCCAGCGGCGGCGCTTGACCCCGCTTGCGAAGTCGGCGCCAATGCTGTCGGCAACGACAAGCGGGGGAAAGAATGCGGACGATCATCTGCGTGACCATGCTCTTCCTGTCGGCCGGTACGGCGTTCGCGACCGGCGGTATCTGGTGCACCGTCGATGATCCACAGGTCAAATTCCAGGTCGATGCCGGCGTCACCACGGGCATGGGCGGCCCGACTTTCAATTTCCGCGGCGACCTCGAAATCAAGGCAAGGCCCACGGGTGATCCATTGCGCAAGACGGTGTTCGAGGATGCGAACCTCACCCAGTATTGGCTCGACGACGAGGAACTGCGGCTGAACATCTACCACGAGCAGCAGGTCGCCAAGGTCTACAGTTCGGTCGAATTGACGATCCTGACCAGGGCCAGCGACGAGGGCGTCTATGACGGGCATTACAAGCTCGCTGTCTATGACAGCACCGCCGACAAGGAAAGCGACGGCAAGCCCGTCGATCTGACCGGCAAGGTCTCCTGCGGGGCCGAGTGATCGGCCATCCCGGCTAGGCCGTGATGTCGATGACGCCACAGTCGCCGGCGGCGCTGCCGAAGGCGACGCGGCGTTCTTCCCTGTCCCACATCATGGCGGTGATGGCGCCCTTGCCCGGTCGCCGCAAAAGCACCTCCTTGGCGTCGGAAAAGCGCACGGCCATCACCATGCCGTCGTCGTAACCGACTGCGACGACGTCCTGGCTCGGATGGCAGGCGACCGCCGTCACCATGGCATTGCCGCGCGTGCCGAGTTCCAGCGGCGCCTTGCCCATCGGGCCGTCCTTGCCCGAAAACGGCCAGACGATCGCCGCCGGCGCGCCGGAACTGGCCAGCCACTTGCCTTTCACGCTCCATGACAGGCTTTTGACCTTGCCGGGATAGCCGCTCATGCGCATGTGCTTGCCGTCGGCCAGCTTCCAGCCATGCAGGGCGTTTTCCTGCATGGTGGTGACCAGAAAGGCGCCGTCCGGCGAGAAGGTGATGCCGGTGTGCGCGCCCGCCCATTCCAGCTCCACCGGCTTGCCCTCGGCGGCGGGGAAATGCAGCGTCGCGCCATTGTAACGGGCGACGCCGAAGCGCATGCCCTTGGGCGAGAAGGCCAGCCCCTCGACCGAGCGCGGATGGGCAAATTCCCGGGTCTTGCCATCGGCGAAGCGCACGAAGGCGGTCTTGCCCGTGGCATAGGCGATGGCTCCTTGCGGCCCGGCGGCAACGCTGGTGATCCATTTTTTTCCCGCGTTCGCCACCTCCTGGGTCTCGCCGCCGGCTTTCACGGCAAAAACCTTGCCGTCCTCGCCGCCGGTGATCAGCCGGTCGTTGGCCGCGTCATGGAAGGCGGCAAGCAGCCCGTCATTGGCCTGCACCGTCTTGTGGCCATTGTCGAGCCGATGGACAGCACCATCGGCCAGCGCGAAATGCGGCACGTCGCCGAGGAAGACGGCGGCGACGCAATGGCCTTCGAGATCAAGCGGGGCAACTGTGGGCATGGGTTATCTTTGTTCGACTGGATTAGAATTGTAGAGGCGGCTTACTCGACGTTTGCGGTTCCGACAACCATCGGGATTGGCAAGTGATGAAGGGGCAGGCGTCAAAGCAGCCCCTTGGCTCGTAGATCCGCAGCGAATGCTGCCAACGGCATCACCAGAGTCAAATCCGATCCTGTGAGACGCTCGGCGCCGTAGCTTGCATACCACTTTGCCGCCCGCTCGCTCTTAGCGTCGATGATGAGCAGAATGCCGCCCCCTTCTCCCGCAAGCCGCAGGCAGCGCAATGCCGCCGCGGCAAGCAACTGACCTCCGAGGCCTTGCCCGGCGACGGTGCGATCGGTGGCAAGACGGCCAAGCTTGAAGCCGGAAACTTCGTGTCGTGCCAAGCCTCTCGTCAGGGCTGCGGGAACGGCTTCATGAGCGACGGCGGACGGCGCGATCGTATAAAAACCGAGTACACGTTCCGAAGCTGTATCGCCGATCGCGCAGAAGGTCTTGGCCGCATTCTGATCATGACTCTGTCGCGCGAACCGCTGCAGAAATTCGTTCATCTGCAGGTCGCCACAATCGAAGGACGCTCGATCGTGGCGTTTTGCTATTGGCTCCTCGTGCCAGGACGGAAGAGTCACAAAGTGTCCGGCAAGGCCGCAATCGCCGCCTTGAGCCTGGCGTTGGGTTTTGGCGGGTGTTCCAGCAGGTCCAGGATGCGCTTAAAGTCGCGGTCGGACACCTTCGTCACTTCAGCCGCATCAATCACCGCCTGCGCCGCAGGCACGATCTTATCGAGGATGAAGTCTGCCATGTCTTTGTGCGAGAGCGCAGCGGCGCGCGCGATCATCGCCTTCTCCGAAGGGGGAATGCGGATTTGGTAGCGCTCGGTCTTGTTGTCCGCAGGTCTAGGCATGGTCATTCCTCATCGCGATACGTACACATGATATGTGTACGTATCGCACAATTCAAGCTTTGAATCGTGTGGCTGAACCTAGGCCTGGCAGGCGTCAAAGCTCTTCTTCAGCCGTTCAGCGTCGAGTTCGCGGCCGATGAACACCAGCCGGCTTTCGTGCTTTTCGCCGTCCTTCCAGGCGCGCTGGTGGTCGCCTTCGATGATCATGTGCACGCCCTGGATGACATAGCGCTCGTCATCGCCCTTGAGCGCGATGATGCCTTTCAGCCGCAGGATGTTGGGGCCTTCCATCTGGGTGACCTTCTCGATCCACGGGAAGAATTTCTTCGGGTCCATCTCGCCGCCGCGCAGCGACACCGACTGCACCGTCACGTCATGGATGTCGGACGGATGAGCGTGATGGTGGTGGTCGTGCCCATCGTGGTCGTGATGATCATGATCATGATCGTGGTGATCGTGTTCATCATGCGCTTCGAGGAAATGCGGATCGTTCTCCAGCGCCCTGGACAGGTCGAAGGCGCCACGGTCGAGCACTTCCGACAGGGCGACGCCGGCGCGCGTCGTGCGGTGAATTTTGGCGGCCGGGTTGATGGCGCGGATCGTCGCCTCGACCTTGGCGAGTTCTTCCGGGGTGACGAGGTCGGTCTTGTTGAGCACGACGACGTCGGCGAAGGCGATCTGGTCCTCGGCTTCCTTGGAATCCTTGAGCCTGAGCGGCAGGTGCTTGGCGTCGACCAGGGCCACCACGGCATCGAGCTTGGTCTTGGAGCGCACGTCGTCATCCATGAAGAAGGTCTGCGCCACCGGCACAGGATCGGCGAGACCGGTGGTCTCGACGACGATGGCGTCGAAGCGGCCGGGCCGCCGCATCAGGCCCTCGACGACGCGGATCAGGTCGCCGCGCACCGTGCAGCAGACGCAGCCATTGTTCATCTCGTAGATCTCCTCGTCTGATTCCACGATCAGGTCGTTGTCGATGCCGATCTCGCCGAATTCGTTGACGATGACGGCGTAGCGCCTGCCGTGGTTTTCCGACAGGATGCGGTTGAGCAGCGTCGTCTTGCCGGCGCCGAGATAGCCGGTGAGGACGGTTACGGGGATCTGTGTCTGCGCTTCGCTCATGGCTTGCCTCGAAATGACTAGGCCCTGAAATTCAGGCCGCGAAAAGGGATTGTCGGTTCCATATAGGATGTGCGCCGGGCTTTTGCACGGGGCAAACCATGGGCCAAAGCTGCCGACCGGGATTGTCCCGGCATCATGGCCGCGGAAGCGGCCGCCGTCCCCGGCGACGGAATGATTAACGGGCCTCTTGCCAGGGCTGTCCGGTCGTCGGATCGCATTCACGCACTGGTCGCTCCGAATTCCCTTCACCCGAAACTCGTTTGTCATCTAACTGAAATAAACATCTGGCATCACCACGGCGGACACCGCGAATGCTTGCCGGCAAAGCTGTTTCGGATGCCGGAATCTTTTTCGATCGTCGATTGCCAACCGGCCGGCTGCGTCTATGCTGTGCGCACCGGTACGGCCGAAGAGGGATGACCATGGCCAAGGCGGACAAGACTGCAACGATGAGCCGGCTGCATTCAGCGGCAAGGCTGGCAAGGACCGCGCTGGCGGCACGGCTCCTGGCGCATGGCTTTTACGCCGGCCAGGACCAGATCATGCTGGCGCTGGACCGTGAGGACGGCCAGACGCCGGGCAATCTCGCCGGGCGTCTTGGCGTGCGTCCGCCGACCATCACCAAGACCATCAACCGGCTGCAGGCACAGGGTTTTCTGGAGAAACGCGCGTCGGACTCCGATGCCCGCCAGGCCCATATCTTCCTCACCGATACCGGCCGTGAAACCATCCGCGCCATTGAGAAGTCGGTGAAGAAGACCGAAAAGCAGGCGCTTAAGGGTCTCGACAAGAAGGACCAGAAGGCTCTGTTCAAGCTGCTCGCCCGCATCGAGGCCAACCTCTCCAACGAGGAGTTGGTGCTGATCGATGACGACGCCGAGTCGGATGACTGATCTCTCCGGCCGTCAGGCTGCCGCGGTATTTCCGTGGATCAAGGACGACCAACGGCCCGGCGTCATGCCGAACGCTTTCTTGAATTGCCTGTTGAAGTGGCTCTGGTCGCTGAAGCCGGCCTCGATCGCGATCTGTGCCAAGGGCACGCCGGCGGCGATCATCCTGCGCGCGCGCTGAAGCCGGCGCATTACCAGGAAACGATGCGGGCTGGTCGAGAAGGCCGCGCGGAAATGTCTCGACAGGGCATAGCGGTCGAGACCCGTGACGGCTTCCAACTCACCCGAACGCACGGGCCGGTCGAGGTTTTCCGTGAGATACTCACCCGCCAGTGTCGCCGCCCGCCACGCCGTCCCGGCTATTGGCTTTGCCGGCTTGCCGGCATGCCGGTTCAGACTTTGCATCAGTCGCGCCAGGAAGTCGTCGACGAACAGCTCGTCGAGTTCCTGCTCCAACGGCCCGAGCGCCGACAGCAGGGTCGCGCAGAAGGCCTCGTCCGTCACCACGCCGTCCCTGACGAAGGGCAGCGCCGTGCCGCCGAGACAGTCGAGCATCAGTGACGGCTCAAGATAGAGCATCCTGTAGCGCAGGCCTTCTTCCGTGCCGGCGCCGCCATCGTGCAACTCGTCCGGATGCAGCACGATGACCTGGCCGGGCAGGCTCAGCCGTGCCGCGCCGCGATAGCGGAAGGTCTGCACGCCGCGCAGCGTCACCCCGATCGCGTAGGTGTCGTGGCGATGCGGATCGAAGGCGCTGCCGTGAAACCGCGCCTCGATGCGCTCCATCCCCGCGGGGTCGCGAGCGGAGATGATGCAGTTTTCAGCGGCATCGGCGCACAAACGTCCAAGACCCTCGAAGGCCTGACGGTCTAGATCGAACGACATCGTCTCCTTCAGCCTCGCTACACAGGGCCTAACCTTGAAATGGCTCACTTTCCCATGTTCGATACGAAATTTGCAATCGTGCTGCGGCAAGACCTGGCCGTCTGGCAGAAACTTAACGTCACCGCCTTCCTGACCAGCGGCATTGTCGCGCAATTCCCCGACATCATCGGCGGGCCCTATCGCGACCGCGCCGGCAATCTCTACAATCCCATGTCGATCCAGCCGGTCATCGTGCTCTCGGCCGACCAGGCAACGATGAGTGCGATCCATCGGCGTGCGCTGGAACGCGGCGTCACCACCTCGCTCTATGTCGAGGAGATGTTCTCGACCGGCTTCGATGCCGCCAACCGCGCCGTCTTTGCCGAGTTCGCGCCCGAAGATGCCAAGGTGGTCGGCATAGCGCTGCGTGCCGAGAAGAAGGTGGTCGACAAGATAACCAAGGGCGCCCGCATGCATACGTAGCGCCCGAAGGCTAAGCCTGACGCCGACTGTTGTTGTACCAGCGAGCTTAGGCGCGGCTGCGGGCGACAATTGGCTTGCCGGCAAGCCGCAATTCCCGCAAAGGTGGGGTTCCAGCCCAGCTTTTCCCCGGCCTGCACGTGAATCCTTCCCAAAGACATGTCGAAAGCGCGACGCCGCCGGTGGCGATCCTGTGCATGCTGACCACCTATGTCTTCTTCACCTTCCTCGACACCAGCAGCAAATATCTCGTCCTGGCCGGCGTCTCCGTCCTGATCGTCGCCTGGGTGCGCTTTGCCGTGCATGTCGTGCTGGTTGGAGCGCTGCTGCGTGGCTGGCGCGAACCGAGGCGATTTCGGCCGGTCAACCTGCCGGCGCATGTCATGCGCGGCGCGTTCCTGTTCGGCTCGACCATGTTCAATGTCCTGGCGCTGCGCTCCCTGCAACTGGCCGAGACGACCTCCATCTATTTCTTCGGGCCGATGGTGATCACCGCCCTTGCCGGGCCGCTGCTCGGCGAATGGGCCGGATGGCGGCGCTGGCTGGCTATCCTGGCCGCTTTCGCCGGGGTCCTGATCATCACGCGGCCCGGTGTCGGCGTTTTCGGCATCGGACATCTCTTCGCGCTCGGCTCGATGCTGTCGAACTGCTTCTATGTCATCATGACGCGCCGCATGTCGGCGACCGAGACTCCGGAGAGCCTGATCTTGTTCTCGGCGTTGGCGCCGACGGTCCTGCTGCTGCCCTTGCTGCCGTTTTCATTTTCCCTGCCGCATGATGGCTGGCACTGGTCCGTGCTGCTCATGCTTGGCGTGTTCGGCGGTGTCGGCCACTGGTTGCTGGTCCAGGCCTATCGGCTGGCGACGACCACAGCGCTCGCGCCATATCCCTATTCGCAAATGGTGTGGATGATCATTTCGGGCTGGCTTGTCTTCAAGCAGTTCCCCGACCGCTGGACGCTGGTCGGCGCCGCCATCATCGTCGCCAGCGGCCTCTACATCGTCCATCGCGAACATCGGCTCAGGCTGCGCAGCCGTGCGGCCTCGGATGTCGAGGCCGAGGCGCTGGCAAAAAAACTTTGATTTGGCCCGGATCGATGGCATAAGGCCGCCCTTAAACAGTTTAAAAAAACGACGGGGAGCGAAAGGCTGGCACAGAAGATCAAGCTGTCGACGATCGCGGATGCGCTCGGCGTGTCCACGGCCACCGTATCCTTGGCACTGCGCGACAGCCCGCTGGTTGCCGGCTCGACGCGCGACCGCATTAAGGAACATGCGCGCGCCATCGGCTATATCTACAACCGCCGCGCCGCCAGCCTGCGCACCTCGCGCTCGGGCATTGTCGGTGTCGTCGTCCACGACATCATGAACCCGTTCTTCGCCGAGATTCTGCGCTCGATCGAGAGTGAGCTCGACCGCAGCCGGCAGACCTTCATCCTGTCCAATCACTACGATCAGCTCGAAAAACAGCGCACCTTCATCGATACATTGCTGCAGCTCGGCGCCGATGGCGTCATCATGTCGCCGGCTATCGGCACGCCGGCGTCCGATATCGTCATGGCCGAGGAGAATGGGCTGCCGGCGGTGCTGATCGCACGCACCGTCGAGGGCGCCGACGTACCGGTGTTTCGCGGCGACGATGCCTATGGCACGGGCCTCGCCACCAACCATCTGATCTCGCTCGGCCACAAGCGCATCGCCATGATCGGCGGCACCGACCAGACCTCGACCGGCCGCGATCGCTACCAAGGCTATGTGAACGCCATGGAGGCAGCCGGACTCGACGTCAGGCCGTCCTGGCGCATATCAGGCCCGCGCACCAAGCAGGCCGGTTTCGAGGCCGCCGGGCAGTTTCTGGCGCTGAAGGACAGGCCGACCGCGGCCTGCTGCTGGAACGACCTCGTCGCCATCGGCCTGATGAACGGCATTGCGCGTGCCGGCCTTGTGCCGGGCGTCGACATCTCCGTCACCGGCTATGATGACCTCGAAGAGGCGGCGATAGCCACGCCGGCGCTGACCACCGTCTGGAACGGCCAGCGCGAGGTCGGCCGCCGCGCCGCCAGTGCGCTGCTCGACAAGCTCAACGGGCAGACGGTGCGGCCCTCGCAGGAATTGATCAAGCCGGAACTGCATGTGCGCCAGTCGACCGGCAAGCCGGTGGAGCGTGCATGACCAAGGCCGAACAATTGGGAGCCGTTGCCATTCTGGTGCCGGCCGATTTCAGCGACCACGCCGTCGCGCGTATCGACCGGACGTTCAATCGCATCGGCATCGAGCGCGCCGATCCCGCGCTGGTCACCGACGAGATGCGCCGCGCGGTGCGTGGCATCGCATCCTTTGCCGGCATCAGTGCGGCGATGATCGATGCGTTGCCGAAGCTCGAACTCATAGCCTCGTTCGGCGTCGGCTACGATTCGGTCGATGTCGGCCATGCGGCGGCGAAGAACATCATGGTCACCAACACGCCCGACGTGCTGACCGAAGAGGTCGCCGACACCGCGATCGGGCTGCTGATCAACACGGTGCGCGATCTGCCGCGTGCCGAAACCTGGCTGCGTGACGGCAGCTGGGCGAAGAAGGGCAACTATCCGCTGAGCCGGCTGACCTTGCGCGCGCGCCGCGTCGGTATTTTCGGCATGGGCCGCATCGGACAGGCCATTGCACGGCGGCTGGAGGCCTTCGGCCTGCCGATCGCCTATCACAACCGGCGCCGGGTCGAAGGCCTGTCCTACCAATACCATGACACGCTGAAGGGCTTGGCCGAGGAAGTCGACACGCTGATTTCGGTGGCGCCCGGCGGTGCTTCGACACAGAAAGCGGTCAATGCCGCGATCCTGTCGGCGCTCGGCGCGAACGGCGTCTTCGTCAACATCGGCCGCGGCAGTACCGTCGACGAGGCGGCCCTTGCGGCCGCTCTCGCCGACGGCACCATCGCCGCGGCCGGGCTCGATGTCTTCGCCGACGAGCCGAATGTCCCCAAAGCGTTGCTCGACTTACCAAACGCCTCTCTGTTGCCGCATGTCGGCTCGGCCTCGGAGCATACACGCCGCGCCATGGCCGATCTGTGCGTCGACAATATGGTGTCGTGGTTCAGCGACCGCAGGCCGCTGACACCAGTGCCCGAGACGGCGCATGTGAAGGCTCGCCCTTGAGCGGTGGCACTGCCACACTTATTAACGTCCGCTTAACCCTTTGAAATCAGTCTTCATCCTGTGTGCTGGATGAGGAATGATGAAAACGCTTTTCGCATTGATCGGTGCCGCCGCGCTGTTTGGCGGCGTTCAGCTGTTTCATGACGGCAGCGGGGAAAGCGCTGCCAATGAGGCCACGCCTTCCAATGCCTACAGACTGATTGCCAATGGCGACGAAGGCGCATGCGCGGTCACGCGCGGCGCCTCGGTCTCGGATGGCCTGTCGCTGCTGACGGTGGCGCCGAATTGCCGACGGCTCCTGCCGGGCCTCGAGCGGGCTAAATTCTGGCGCGAGCAAAACGACGGAACCGTTGCCTTCAGCGCCAACGGCATCGATCCGATCGTCACCTTTGCCGTGGCTGATGGCGATGGCTACGAATCCTACGCGCCGGCCCAGCCGTTGCTGTCGCTGGCATCAGACGGTGGCCTGAAACCTGGAAACTGACTACTCCGCCGCCGCCCGCGCGCCGGCTTTCGCGGCGGCATGCAGGCGCACCGCATCGCCGAAAGCGCGAAAAATCTTGGCGGAATTGCTGTCCGACTTGACCCAGTATTCGGGATGCCACTGGACGCCGACGGCGAAGGCGCGGGCGCCCTTGACCGAAACCGCTTCGACCGTGCCGTCGGTGGCGACAGCCTCGATCTCGAGCTTCGATCCCAGCCGGTCAATCGCCTGGCGATGCAAGGAATTGACCTTGATGTCGCCGGCGCCGAACACGCCGGCCAGGCAACTGCCTGCCTTGATCGAAATGGTCTGGTGAATGGCGAAGCGCTCATCCTGTTTGTCGCTCACCGCCGCACGGTGGTCCAGCGACCCCTCGCGTTCCTGGATCTCGGTGCCCAGTGTGCCGCCGAGCGCCACGTTCAATTCCTGGATGCCGCGGCAGATGGCAAGCAGCGGCACGCCACGCTCGATAGCCTTGCGGATCAGCGGCAGCGTCGTGGAGTCGCGCCCGGTGTCATAGGGGCCGTTCGCTTCGCTGGCATCGCCGCCATAGAGCGAGGGGTCGACGTTGGATTTCGAGCCCGTCAACATGACGCCGTCGACCGACGACAGAAGTTCGTCGAAGTCCAGCCGGTCGCCGAACGATGGCACGAGCAGTGGGAAAACGCCGGCACCTACGATTGCTGCTTCCAGATATTGTTGGGGGGCGGCATGCCAGGTGTAGTTGTCGAACTGACGGACGTCGGTCGATATGGCGACGAGCGGCTGCTGCATTTTGGGTCTGTCTTCCATCTGGCAAGGGATGTCCTGCCTTTAAATAAGCGATCCCCCGGCATTTTTCCAGCCAAGTCTCAGCGTGTCGCATGGGCCACGAAACCGCCTGTTAGACTATAGTTGCAGGGTCGCATGGCTTCGCAATCAAATCCGGCCGCCGTGCTGGACTCGACTCCTTGCCCGTGTATTGTTTCGAGCGAACCGATGCGGGAGCCGAGGATTTCCCGAACGTCGGTTTGTTGGTCCAAAAGGGAGGAACTGCATGGATCGTCGTTCATTTATCCGCAAGGCCGGCGTCACCGGCGTCGGCGCAGCCGCGGCGGCGGCCACGCTCGCCGCACCGGCAATCGCCCAGTCCAACCCCAAGGTGACATGGCGATTGGCGTCGTCCTTCCCGAAGTCGCTCGACACCATCTATGGCGGGGCCGAAGTGTTCTCCAAGATGCTGTCGGAAGCCACCGACGGCAATTTCCAGATCCAGGTCTTTGCCGCGGGCGAGCTTGTTCCCGGCCTGCAGGCCGCCGATGCCACCACGGCCGGCACGGTCGAGGCCTGCCACACGGTGGCATATTATTACTGGGGCAAGGACCCGACATGGGCGCTGGGTGCGGCGGTGCCCTTTTCGCTCAACGCGCGCGGCATGAATGCATGGCACTACCATGGCGGCGGCATCGATCTGTTCAATGAGTTTCTCGCCACGCAAGGTCTGTTCGGCCTGCCGGGCGGCAACACCGGCGTGCAGATGGGCGGCTGGTTCCGCAAGGAGATCAACACCGTCGCCGACCTCTCCGGCCTCAAGATGCGCATTGGCGGCTTTGCCGGCAAAGTGGTGCAGAAGCTCGGCGTCGTGCCGCAGCAGATCGCCGGCGGCGACATCTACCCGGCGCTGGAAAAGGGCACCATCGACGCCGCCGAATGGGTCGGCCCCTATGACGACGAGAAGCTCGGCTTCTACAAGGTCGCGCCCTATTATTACTACCCCGGCTGGTGGGAAGGCGGCCCGACCGTCCACCTGATGTTCAACAAGACGAAATACGACGAGCTTTCTCCGACCTACAAGTCGCTGCTGCGCACGTGCGCCCAGGCCGCGGACGCCAACATGCTGCAGAAATATGACTATGTGAACCCTCCGGCGGTGAAGCGGCTGGTGGCCGGCGGCGCCAAACTGCGCCCATTCAGCCAGGAGATCATGGCCGCCTGCTTCGAGAAGGCCAACGAGGTCTACGCCGAAATGGAAGCCTCGAACGCGCCGTTCAAGAAGATCTGGGAATCGATCAAGGGCTTCCGCAAGGAGCACTATCTCTGGGCCCAGGTGGCCGAATACAATTACGACACCTTCATGATGGTCCAGCAGCGCAACGGCAAGCTGTAGGCGATCGTACTTTGCTTTTCGAAAGCCTCGGGGCATTTTTGTTCCCCGGGGCTTTTCTTTGCTCGACGGCGACGGCAATCGCCAAATGCCGCGAAGCCTGAACCTCAGCCCATAGCTGGTACCACCAGCACCTTCACTTCACCCGGAGCCGGTGGATTGGCGATCACCCCTGGCGCCTCTTCGAGCGTGACTTGCCTGGAGATCAGCCGATTGATCTCGATCACGCCCGACGCGATAAGCTCGGCGGCGCGGCGATGCGTGTAGGGATTGAGGAATGAGCCCACTACCTTGAGTTCGCGGAACAACAGGTCGAAGGGCTCGAATTCCACCTTCATGCCTTGCGGCGTCACGCCGACGATAACGACGGTGCCGCCCGCCCTTGCCAGCCGCATCGACTGCTCGACGGTCTCGCGCACACCGGCGCATTCGAACACCACGTCGGCGCCACCAGGCATCAGTCCGGCCGGACCGGCGATGGCCTCGATCACATCGGTGGCGGCGGGATCGACCGTCGCCGTCGCACCGAGTTCGCTGGCAAGCGCGCGCCGCGAGGCTTGCCGTGTCGACAGGATGATGGTGGTCGCCCCGGCCAGCCGCGCCAGTTGCACGGTAAGCAGGCCGATGACGCCGCCGCCGAGCACGACCACCGAGCTGCCTGGCTTGATCTCGGCAAGGTCGACGCCGTGCAGGCAGCAGCCGAGCGGCTCGCAGAAAGCACCATGAGTTGGCTTCAGATCGGCGGGAAGGACAAAGGCCTGTTTCTGCGGAATCACCACATAGTCGGCAAAGCCGCCGTCGCGGTGGATGCCGATGGCGGTGAGATTGCCGCACAAATTGACGCGGCCGGCATGGCAATGGCCGCAGCGCCCGCAGGCGATGTTGGGGTCGCCGGTGACGCGGTCGCCGACGGCAAAGCCGGAGACGGCGGTGCCGATTGCCTCGACGATGCCGGAGAATTCGTGCCCGGGTGTCACTGGCGGCCTGCAGGGGAACTCGCCGTGGAAAAGATGCCGGTCGGTGCCGCAGACACCGCAGGCTTCGATCCGCACCAGGAGGTCGTCCGGGCCCGGGACCGGTTTGGCGATCTCGCGCAACGAGATGCTGCCCACTGCCTCCAACCGCACGGCTTTCATGGCATCGTTTCCATCAATTGAAGCTCGGAGGTTGCGACAGGTCCGGCGCGGGTGCAGCCGGCTTGGCCGGCGGCGCATCGCCGAAATTCGGGGGCTGCGACAGATCGGGCGTGCCGGGCGCCGTCGGTGCGGCGCCGCCATTGGCAGGCGCGCCGCCACCGTCCGGCGCGCCGAGCGGCGACAGGCTGGGCACCCCGGGCACCGTGTAGTCGATCGTGCCGGAATCGACGGCCGTGCCCTTGTAGCGCATCACCATTTGCGGGAAGGCGATGGTCAGGCCGATCATGATCACCTGGATACAGACGAATGGCACCGCGCCCCAATAGATCTGGCCCGTTGTCACCGGCGCGATCTGCTTGCCGGTCAGGCGATCGAGATAGGGCACGCGGGCAGCGACCGAGCGCAGGTAGAACAGCGCGAAGCCGAATGGCGGATGCATGAAGCTGGTCTGCATGTTGACGCCCAGGAGCACGCCGAACCAGATCAGGTCGATGCCGAGCTTGTCGGCCGCCGGCGCCAGCAGCGGCACGATGATGAAGGCCAGTTCGAAGAAATCGAGGAAGAAGGCGAGGAAGAAGACGAGCATGTTGACGCCGATCAGGAAACCGACTTCGCCGCCCGGCAGCGAGGTCAAGAGATGCTCGACCCAGATCTGGCCGTTGACGCCGTAGAAGGTCAGCGAGAACACCCGCGCGCCTATCAGGATGAACAGCACGAAGGACGACAGCCGCGTCGTCGAGGCCAGCGCCTGCTTGATCACGTCCATCGACAGCCGGCCCTTCATTGCCGCCATCGCCAGCGCACCGACCGCGCCCATCGCGCCGCCCTCGGTTGGGGTGGCGATGCCGAGAAAGATGGTGCCCAGCACCAGGAAGATCAGCGCCAGCGGCGGGATCAGCACGATCACGACCTGCTGCGCCAGCCGCGACATCATGTTGATGTTCAGGCTGCGGTCGAGGATCGCGACGATGTAGATGAAGATGACGCCGACCGTCGCGCCGAGAATATCGGCATTGTCGCCATGAGCGGGCACCAGGTAAGGGTAGGCGGCATAGGCGACCGCAATGGCCGCTATCAACGCGATCAGCAACGACACCACGCCATGGCCGAGCGTCCGCGCCTCGAGCGGCAGGGCCGGCATCGACTTTGGTCGGACGATCGACATGATCACGATGTAGAGCGTGTATAGGCCTGTCAGCACCAGGCCGGGGATCAGGGCGCCGGCATACATGTCGCCGACAGAGCGGCCGAGCTGGTCGGCGAGAACGATCAGCACCAGCGATGGCGGAATGATCTGGGCGAGCGTGCCCGACGCCGCGATGACGCCGGATGCCACCCGGCGGTCATAACCATAGCGCAGCATGATCGGCAGCGAGATCAGTCCCATGGCGATAACGGACGCCGCCACCACGCCTGTGGTCGCCGCCAGCAGTGCGCCGACGAAGATCACCGCGTAGGCGAGGCCGCCTCGGACGGGTCCGAACAACTGGCCGATCGTGTCGAGCAGGTCTTCGGCCATGCCCGATCGTTCGAGCACGATGCCCATGAAGGTGAAGAACGGGATCGCCAGCAGCGTGTCGTTCGACATCACCCGGCTGCCGTAGAAATTGTCCGGCAGCGCATAGAGCAGCGGCCATGCGAGATTGATCGCGCCGCCCGAATAGGGCGTCAGAAGCACGCCGATGAAGAAGAACATCAAGCCGTTGGCGGCGAGCGAAAAGGCGACGGGATAGCCGATCAGCATGAACAGGATCAGCGAGGCGAACATGATCGGCGCCATGTTCTGGGCGATGAACTCCATCACGAACGCACCTCTTCGGCGAGCGCCTTGGCTTCGAGTTCAGCCTGTTCGTGCACGGAAATGAATGGGTTGGGATCCTCAATGACGCCGCGCATGATGGCGATCTTCTTGATGATCTCGGAAATGCCCTGCAGCGCGAGCAGGAAAAAGCCGACCAGCAGGATCGCCTTGGCCGGCCACACGATCAGGCCGCCGGCGTTGGTCGACATCTCGCCGCTGTGAAACGACAGCGACACGTAGGGCACGAAATAGAACACCATCAGCGTCACGAACGGCATCAGGAAAAAGACGTGGCCGAAGAGGTCGATCCAGTGCTGCACGCGGCGTGAAAACAGGCCGTAGACGATATCGATGCGGATATGCTCGTTCTGTTTCAGCGTGTAGGCGGCGGCCAGCATGAAGGCGGCTCCGAACAGGTACCATTGCAGCTCCAGCCAGGCGTTGGACGAGGTGTCGAACACCTTGCGGATGACCGCGTTGGCCGCACTCACCAGGATCGCCAGCAGGATCAGCCAGGATACCGATTTGCCGATGAACTCGTTCATACGATCGATCGTTCTGGATAGAGCGAGAAGCCCTGCCATGCATTCCTCCCTGATGCGGTGACGCGCGATCGCCCCTTTCGTCGCGCCGCCTGGCCCAACCGTATGCAGTGCGTGGTCCGGTTGGTCAACAAGGGGAGGACGGATGCAGGCCATCGGCGCTCCCGGCACGGTGGAAAACCGCGCCCTGACGAAACGTCATGCAACCAAAGTCTGGCGGGATCAGACGACCTTGCCGGTGTCGCGGCCGGCGCCGATCAGGATCAGCATGGCAACCAGGAACAGATACATCCAGGCATCGCGCCATTCGGCCGGGAAATAGCCGGCCCACAGTGATTCGGCCATGCCGAAAGCGGCCGCGCCCAGCGCTGCCCTTGGCGGTGAGAGATAACCGCCGACCGCCGTCACGAACAGGATCTTCAGGCCGTAGACAAGGCCGGAACCGAAGCTGACATTGCCGTAGTAGAGGCTGGCCATGACCCCGGCTAGCGCGGCGCAGAAGCCGCCGAACAGCACGGCACGCCGGAACACGCCGCGCACGTCGACGCCGCATAGGGCGGCGGCCCTGGGGTCGTCGGAGACGGCGCGCCAGCACCGGCCGAAGTTTGAGCGGGCAAATGCCCAGGTGGCGAGGGCGACCGCCGCCACGACCACGGCGCAGTCGAGCACCTGGATCAGCGTCAGCGTCGCCTTGAATCCGGAGGCTTCGGCGAAAACGACGGGCTCGGCCAGCATCGGCGGCAGCCACAGATCATGTGTGTCGGCGGCGATGCGGCTTGCTTCCGACAGGACGAGCAGGATGCCGAGCGTCGTCACCACGATGGCGTTGGGCGAGCGGTCGGCCAACGGCTCGAAGACGCTGCGCGACAGGACATGGCTGATGAGCGCCGCATAGAGGAACGCCGCGAGGACGCCGAACAGCACCGAAGCCAGCAGCGTCAGCCACAGCACTTGGTAGCCGAAGGCGACGCTCAGGATCATTGCCTGGCCGCAAAAGGCAAACAGCGCCCCATAGGCGAGGTTGGTGCGGTGCAGAATGCCGTTGGTCAGCACATAGCCGAAGGCGAGCAACGCATAGAGCGCACCCGAATGCAGCCCGTTCAGCACCTGCTGGAAGAAGTAAAGCATGCTCGACAACACCAGAAGCATCCCGCCCAAGAGGGAATAGGACAAGCGCGGAGCGGACAAAGGCGACGATACCCTGCGCATCCGAGGTTTGCATCGCCGAATCTAACTTGTCAAACGCGATTTATCGGTTAGATTTCCGGAAATGACAGTTGCCTGGACTCCTCACCGCTTCACCGGCGGCCTGCTCGCGCTCGACACGGCGAACACCGTCGTGCTGCGCGGCGATCCGGAGCGCACATTCGACCGCTTCGACGATCCGGCCGAAATCGCCCGCTTCGCCGACGCGGCCAGCGGCTTTCGCGCCGCCGAGCTTGGCGACAGGCGGCTGGCGGTGTCCTCGCCGGCGGCAATCGCGCCCGTCGTGCTGGCGATCCGCGAGACGACCGATAGGCTGTTTCGAGGCGCGGTGTCGAAAGGCGCGGTCGCCACCGCCGATCTGCCCGAATTCCTGCGGTCCTGCGCCGACGGCCTGGCCGCCAGCGGAACCGAGATCGGGGCGCAGGGACGGCCGTTCGGCGATCCGGCGACGCCGATCGCCTTCGAGGCGGCACTGGCGGTTTCGGCGCTTTCCCTGCTGCGTGACGACACCGTCGCGAGGCTCAGGATCTGTCCCAATTGCACCTGGCTGTTCGTCGACAGAAGCCGCAATTCCAGCCGCCTTTGGTGCGACATGGCGGTGTGCGGCAACAGGCAGAAGGCAAGCCGTCACTATCGCCGCCGCATGGCCGCCAATGAGGTCAGGAATGCCTAGAATTCTTTCCCGCTCGACGCTTGTTGGCGCGGCGCTGATTGCGGCGATGACGCTTGGCGCTTGCCGGGATACCGGCGGTGAAGGCAAGCTGTTCGAAGTTTCCGGCAAGATATTCGTCTTCAATTACCGCCTCGCCAGGGCGACCTATGTCGTGACGCTGAGGCCCTTGCGGCCGATGGGCGAGGGTCAGGTGGCGGTTGCCAGCTTCCAGAACCCCGCCGGTGGTGATCCCTTCGTGGTCGAGCAGAAGATCTGGCCGAAGCTCGACAAGGTGAGCCTGGAAAGCCCGGCGCTGACTTGCGTCGTCAAGAACAAGCCCTATGCCATCGCCATCAGCATCAAGGGCGCCGATGGCGCGGTCCTGCAGGAGATCGACACCACGCTGATGTCTACGGAAGACCAGTCCATCCTGCCCGATCGGCCGCTGGTCATCGACCAACTCTACACGGCCAATCCCGACCTCGTCGGCCATCCCGACGGCAAGCTGCCGGGCGAGCCGAAGCCGGACTGCTCGAAAGCCGGCTGACACCTTCCGACGGCCTTGATTTCGGCTGAATTTTCGTGTGCCATCGCGCTGTCGGCGCACCGTTTCATGCGTGGTCCAGCGCCCGCCGAGCTGCTTGTCGCGCGTTGGCCGGTCCTTTCGATTTTGTTTGACCTGCCTTGCAAGGGAAGAAAGGATGCGTCATCCGATCCCGACGTTGGCTGCTGCCCCGCGCGGCCTTCGCAGAGGAAATGCCTGATGACGCTGCACGATGTCGCGCTCGACGACAAGTTCGATCTTGGAAAGGAGCGCATCTTCCTGTCCGGCGCGCAGGCGGTCATCCGCATGCTCCTGATGCAGCGCGAGCGCGACCGCCGCGCCGGCCTGAACACGGCAGGCTTCGTCTCCGGCTATCGCGGGTCGCCGCTCGGTGGCCTCGACATGCAGCTGTGGAAGGCGAAAAAGCAGCTCGCCGGGGCCGACATCGTTTTCCAGCCCGGCCTCAACGAAGAACTGGCCGCCACCGCCTGCTGGGGCTCGCAGCAGACGGAACTGCTGGGCGAGGGCACCCATGATGGCGTGTTTTCGGTCTGGTACGGCAAGGGGCCGGGCGTCGATCGTTCGGGCGACGTGTTCCGCCACGCCAATCTCGCCGGCTCGTCCAGACATGGCGGCGTCCTTGCGCTCATGGGCGACGACCACATGGCCGAATCCTCGACCAATGCGCACGCCACGGAATTCCTCTTCGTCGACACCATGGTGCCGATCCTCAACCCGGCCGGTGTCCAGGAGATCATCGACTATGGCCTGTACGGCTTTGCCATGTCGCGCTTCGCCGGCACCTGGGCGGCGATCAAATGCGTCAAGGACAACATCGAATCGACGGCTTCGGTCGATGCCTCGCTCGAACGGTTGAACATCGTCGTCCCGGATTTCGACATGCCGCCGGGCGGCCTCAACATCCGCCACGAGATCGACATGCTCGGCCAGGAAGAACGGCTGCATGAGCACAAGCGTGCCGCCGCCTCCGCCTTCATTCATGCCAATGGGCTGAACAGGATCGTCTATTCGGGCGGCCGCAATCCGAAACTCGGCATCGTCACGCTGGGCAAGAGCTATCTCGATGTCCGCCAGGCGCTGGAGGATATCGGCATCGACGAGCAGGCCGCCAACCGCATCGGCGTGCGGCTGTTCAAGGTCGGCTGCCCCTGGCCGCTCGACCTGCAGCACATCGCCGACTTCGCGCGCGGTCTCGACACCATCGTCGTCGTCGAGGAGAAACGCTCGCTGATCGAGGTGCAACTGCGCGAAAGCCTTTATGGCACGGCCTCGCAGCCGGTCATCGTCGGCAAGAAGGACGAGCGCGGCGACTGGCTATTTCCGGCCAAGGGGGCGCTCGACCCCAACGAGATCGCCATTGCGCTCGGCGAGAGAATCCTGAGGACCATCGGCCCGTCCGAAGAGATTTCGGCAAGGGTAGCCAAGCTACGCCAGTTCCAGGCGATGCTGGCCGATGCCACCGACATCGGCTCGCGCACACCTTTCTTCTGTTCGGGCTGTCCGCACAATTCCTCGACCAAGGTGCCGGACGGCTCGATCGCCGCCGCCGGCATCGGCTGTCACTTCATGGCGCTTTGGATGGATCGCAACACAGTTGGCTTTACCGCCATGGGCGGCGAGGGGGCGCAATGGGTCGGCCAGGCGCCGTTCTCCAGGCGCGACCACATCTTCCAGAATCTCGGCGACGGCACCTACAACCATTCCGGCACGCTGGCGATCCGCTTCGCCCTGTCGAGCGGGGCCAACATCACCTACAAGATCCTCTACAACGACGCCGTCGCCATGACTGGGGGCCAGCCGCATGAGGGCGGGCTGACGGTGGACATGATCGCCAGGCAGGTGCGGGCAGAGGGCGTCGACCGCATCGCCATCGTCACCGACGAACCCGACAAATATGCCGGGAAGGCCGAATTCCCGGCCGGCGCCACTATCCACCACCGCGACGACCTTGACCTCGTCCAGCGCGAGCTGCGCGACGTCAAGGGCGTATCGATCCTGCTCTACGACCAGACCTGCGCCGCCGAAAAGCGCCGTCGTCGCAAGCGCGGCACCTTTCCCGATCCCGACAAGCGCGTCTTCATCAACGAACTGGTCTGCGAAGGCTGCGGCGATTGCGGCGTGCAATCGAACTGCGTCTCGATCCAGCCGGTCGAGACCGAATTCGGCCGCAAGCGCAAGATCGACCAGTCGAGCTGCAACAAGGATTTCTCCTGCGTCAACGGCTTCTGCCCGTCCTTCGTCACCGTGCACGGTGCCAAGATCCGCAAGGCCGAGGGCCTGGCCGGTAGGGCCGACCCGCTTGAAGGCGTGCCGATGCCAGCCGAATTCCCGCTCGGCGTCGAGGGCTGGGCGGCGATCATCGACGGCGTCGGCGGCACCGGCGTCGTCACCGTCGGTGCCGTGCTCGGCATGGCGGCGCATCTGGAGGACAAGGGCTGCGGCATGATCGACATGGCCGGCCTGGCCCAGAAGGGTGGCTCGGTGTTCACCCATGTCCGCATCGCCCGCACACCGGAGGACATCAATGCCATCCGCGTTTCGGCGGGGAAGGCCGACCTCGTGCTCGGCTGCGATCTGGTCGTGTCGGGCGCCAAGAAGGTGCTGACGGCGGTGCGCGAGGGGCATACGATATTCCTCGCCAACACCGCCGAGATCATGCCGGGCGAATTTGCCCGATCGGCCGATTTCTCGCTGCCGATCGAGCGCCTGAAGAAGGCGATCCGCTCAGCGGCCGGTGACGACAAGGCGCATTTCTTCGACGCCACCCGCACCGCCACAGCCCTGTTCGGCAATTCGCTGGGCGCCAACATGTTCATGCTCGGCTTTGCCTTCCAGTACGGCGGTCTGCCGCTCTCGGCCGAAGCCGTCGAAAAGGCCATTGAATTGAATGGCGAAGCGGTGGCGATGAACATCGCTGCTTTCCGCTGGGGCCGCCGCGCCGCGCATCAGCCGGATTTCGTGCGCAGCCTCATCGCCCAGCCCGGCCCGACGATCGCCGGGAAGGCTGCTCCGGCCGCCGAGACACTGGACGATATCATCGCCCGCCGTGTTGCCTTCCTCACGGCCTATCAGAACGCTGCTTACGCTAAGCGCTACGCCGACAGGATATCGACGCTGCGAGGGTCAGAAACGAAGGCCGTGCCGGGTTCGACCGCCGTGACCGAGGCCGCCGCCAAAAGCCTGTTCAAGCTGATGGCGATCAAGGACGAATACGAGGTTGCGCGGCTTTATACCGACGGCTCCTTCGCCGCCGCGCTTGGCAAGCAGTTCCAGAGCTACGAGAAACTTGAATTCCATCTCGCCCCGCCGATCATGGGACGTCGCGGCAATGACGGCAAACCCAGGAAATCGAGCTTCGGCCCTTGGATGATGAAAGGCTTTCGCCTGCTGGCCGCGATGAAGGGCCTGCGCGGCACGGCCTTCGACCTGTTCGGCTACACCGCCGAGCGGCGCATGGAGCGGCAATTGCTGGCGCAGTACGAGGCCGATCTACAGCTCGTGGCCAGTTCGCTGGCGCCGGGCAAGATCGAGGCCGCGGTAGCCCTGGTCTCGGTCCCGGCGCTGATCCGCGGCTATGGCCATGTCCGGCAGGCAAGCGCCGAAAAGGCGGCGGGCGAGCGCTCCAGACTGCTCCAGCGACTGACCCAAATCATGCCGGTACCGGTTCTCAGTGCCGCTGAGTGATTTCTCACCCATGCCCGAAGCCTGCTGCAAGGCTCCTCTTGCCGAGGCGGGCCGACCGAAGCCGTAGCTTAAGCCCCTCTGTCTAAGCCTTTCTTAAGGCGGTTGTGGCATGACAAGGCTTAGCGTTGGGCCGATCATATGGGCAAAACAAAGACCGAAAGCATCCCCGCGGATGTCTATATCCAATTTGTGCGGTCGTTGTTCGACAACGCGCACATGTTGGTGATCGGTGGCGCGTGCTACTGGATCCTCGGATTCATGATTTATCTGCGCACGCAAAATCCGTTGTTTCTGGCCTTTTCTTTTATTCTACTGCCGATCAGCCTTCTGCGTTATTTCGGTATTCGCAGCTTCCTGAAGACGGGGGGCGTGATTGCCGACGTCGAACACGCACACCGATTGGAGCGCAGTTACATCCTCAAGGGCTGCTTGCAGGGCCTCGGATTGGGTGCGCTGTGCTTCGTGTCGATCTATGTGTATCCCGACCCATTCGCCGAACTGGCGGCAATGTCGCTGACCCTGGCGACCCTGGTCACGGTTGTCGCCCGTAATTACGGGTCTCCGCGCATGGTGCGGATTTTTTCTGTAACCTTCATCGGTCCGGCGGCGCTAGCGCTCCTGCTGCGTCTGGATGCCCCGTCCGTCGTCCTTGGTCTGATGATCTTCCCGATGACGTTCATTACCATCAACAGCGCCGACCATGTTCGCAATGTGCTGTTTTCGGCGGTCATCGGCCACAAGCAGGCGAAAAGCATAACGCGCAAGTTCGACCGCGCGCTCAACACCATGTCGCACGGCCTGGTCATGCTCGGCCCTGATGGGCGCGTCGCGGTCGCCAATGCCGAGGCCGCCCACCTGATGTCGCTGAAATCGGCCGACGCGCTGCTCGGGCGCTCCATCCACGGGCTTCTGATGCGCGGCGTCGCCGGCGGCATGCTGGCGCCGAAGGACTGCCGCTACGTCGAGGCGCAGCTGACGCGCGCGCTGCGCGAGGGCAGGGACCGCAAGGTGCTTGTTTCGCTCGCCAACGGCCAGCATTACGAATTCTCCGCGCGTGAAGGCAGCCAGGAACTCGGCGTGATCACCTTCGAGGATGTCACGGCGCGCGTCGAAGCGGAGGAAAAGATCCGCTTCATGGCGCGCTACGACAATCTCACCGGCCTTCCCAACCGCGCCTATTTCCACGAACTGGTCGGCGAGCTGATGGCCTCCGGCGACCGGGATCGCCTGTGCGGCCTCGCCGTGATCGACCTCGACGATTTCAAGAGCGTCAATGACACGCTCGGCCATCCCGTCGGCGACGGGCTGATCTACGCCGTGGCCGACCGGCTGGCGGCCATCGCCGGGCAAGGCCTTACCGTCAGCCGCTTCGGTGGCGACGAGTTCATGCTGTTCTTCGACCGCATCGATGACGAAAGCCATCTGGAGAGCCTGCTCGACCAGATTTTCGCCGAGCTGCAGGGAGAGGTCGACGTGGCGGGCCACGGGTTGCGGATCCAGGCCAGCGCCGGCGCGGTACTGTCCAAGGTCGGCGGAACCGATGTCGACGCCATGATCGTCAAGGCGGACCTGGCGCTCTACAAGGCCAAGGAACTCGGCAAGAACGGGTGGCGGCTGTTCGAGGCGGCAATGGATGCCGCATTCCGCAATCGCCAGCTGATGAAGGCGGATCTGCGCAGCGCCGTGGAAGGCAGGGAACTGCGGGTCGTCTACCAGCCCATCGTGGCGATGAACACCATGCGCATCGCCAGCTGCGAGGCGCTCTGCCGTTGGGACCATCCCGATCTCGGACCGATTTCTCCCGGCATCTTCATTCCCCTGGCCGAGGAGATGGGCATCATTTCCGAGATCAGCACCTTTGTGCTGCATGCAGCTTGCACCGAATGCGCCAAATGGCCTGACCAGACCAGCGTCTCGGTCAATCTCTCGGCCAGGGATTTCCGCAGCCGCGACGTCATCCAAAAGGTGCGCGATGCGTTGGCTAACTCCGGCCTCGATGCTAGCCGCCTGGAGATCGAAGTCACGGAAACCGCGCTGCTCGACGACAAATCCCTGACCCGCCAGTATATCGAGGAACTGAAGCAGCTTGGCGTCCGCATCGCCCTCGACGATTTCGGCACCGGCTATTCAAGCCTGAGCTATCTCCACAAGCTTCCGCTCGACAAGATCAAGATCGACCGGTCGTTCGTGATGGACGTCACCCACAATCCGCGCTCGCTCGAGCTGTTGAAGGGCGTCGTCGACCTGACCCGTGTCCTGGGGCTCACCGTCACCATCGAAGGCGTGGAAACATTCGAGCAGCTTAAGGTCCTCATGCATTCGGTGAAGCCGGATCTTGTCCAAGGCTTCCTGTTCGGCGCGGCGCTCAGCGCGTCGGGCATCGAGACGATGTCGAACGTCACCTGGCCGTTTGCCGCGGATCTGCGTCTCGCCGCCAAGCGCACAGTCGGCTAGCTTTCGTCGCAAATTCTGCCAATCGAAGTTGATAAAGCGCGTGCTTGGGTCGTGCGGTTGGTGCGAACCAGAATACTTTTATCGGCGGCGAACAAATCCAACCAAGACGCGCAGTAGTTTTGGCCGATTTTGAAGAAGCGAAAAGGTTTGACCGGATCGGCGCATCTGTCAAAGCGGAACGCTCCAGTGCTTTTCACGCCCGAGTTTGCAGCGCCTTTCATAGGAATGAAGGCTTGGATTAGAACGTCCAGGCTGCCCCTTCAGCAACCACTCCGCAGCCATAGATCTCCAGCTGTTAAGGTTAACAAGTGGTAAACCAGTGGGATCCAATTTTCGGCTTGTGTCTCATTTCAACTCGAATAGCCTGTTCACGGCGGATACGAGGACTTGAGAATGGATGCTGCGAGAAACGATGCGCGGGCTGGCGCCAGCTCCAATGCTGGGTCGGCGCTGAACCAGTCGATCATGCAATTGCTGGAGCATGTCGACTACCGTCTCATCACTGGAGGCGAGGATCTGGAGGCGATCTACCGCCTTCGCTATCAATCCTACCTGCAATCGGGCATGTGCGGCCCGATCGCCAGCGGGATGTTCGAGGATCGCTGGGACAATCTGCCGAATTCCTATCGGTTCGGCGTCTATTTCGATGGACACCTGGTCAGCACGTTACGGCTTCACTACATTTCCAGAAAGCACCCTCATTCGCCGTCCGTCGATGCCTATCCGGAAATATTGGCCGAGCGGCTTGCCCGCGGAGAGACGTTCATCGACGGGACTCGTTTCGCAACCGATCCCGACAGTGCGCCCGCGCCCGGAGTTCTGCCTTTTCTGACGCTCAGGCTTGGCATGGTGGCCGCTTCTTACTTTGGGCTTACCGCAGTGCTAACGCCGGTCAAGATCGAGCACTCCGCTTACTATGCTCGTATCTTTCATGCCGTTCAGAGGACAGAGGGCAAGGTGTTCCCGGGGGTCCTTGCGCCGATCGCTCTGTTCGAAATCCCGTGCGGCGAAAACTTGCGCCAGACACTCGAACGGTTCCCGTTCTTTAAGTCGACAGCCGTGGAACAGCGGATGATGTTCGCCAATCCGGCCATCAACCGGCTGACGCCGCTGTCCATAGTGCCGACGGCGAAATACTACCGCGATGCTGCCTGAACGGGCGTCGTCCTTGCATCTGAACCTTCCCGCGGCTTCGCCGTTATAGGTAGCGGAAGGAATACGGTCATGACCATCCACTCGCTCGCGCTCACACCGCTTATCTCGCTGATCGCCGGCGTGCTGATCCTGATCATGCCGCGGCTCCTGAACTACATCGTCGCGCTCTATCTGATTGTCGTTGGGCTGCTCGGGCTTTTTCCTCACCTTGCTGGCTGAGACGCTGGGCAGGGCTCGCGCAAAAGCCATCCCCGCGGGCATCGGCCGCCAGTTTCAATTTTCCCTTGAGGGAGTTGTCGGCTGCGATGCGGCAATAGCGCCATTGCCCTGCGCCCAGCTTTTCGGTATGTGCCTGAAAGATGTCTTCGAAGGGGTATTCCTATGGCTGAGCACACGCCGAGCGGTCCTGTAGAACTGGGCGCGAAGATGGACTATGCCGAGCATGACCGCACCTATGCGGGCTTCCTGGCGCTGGCCAAATATGGCTCGCTCTTCTGCGGCGCGCTTCTCCTGGCGATGGCTTTCGGCTTCTTCGCGGGCGGCTTCTTCTCTGCGCTGATCCTGTTCGTGCTTATTCTGGCAGTCGGCGCCTTCATTCTGCGATAGACCTTCCAAAACGCTCTTGCGGTTGACGTCGCCGGATATCCCGGTCGACACTTCGCGCAGACAGGTTCCGGCCGAAAGGATCATGCGGTGGGACAGACGGTTTTCATCCCTCGTGAGCTCGACGCGAACGAGCCGCGTGTCGCGGCTTCGCCCGATACGGTGAAGCGGCTGACGGCCCTGGGTTTCGACGTGATCGTCGAAGCCGGAGCCGGCACCCGCTCGCGTATCCCCGACGAAGAGTTTGCCAAGACGGGTGCTGTCATCGGCAAGGCCTCGGATGTCGCCAATGCCGATGTCGTGCTGAAGGTTCGCCGGCCAACGGATGCCGAGCTGAAGAGTTACAAATCCGGCGCCGCGGTGATCGCCATCATGGATCCCTACGGCAACGATGCGGCTGTCGCGGCCTTGGCCAAAGCCGGCGTCACCGCCTTCTCGATGGAGTTCATGCCGCGCATCACCCGCGCGCAATCGATGGACGTCCTGTCCAGCCAGGCCAATCTTGCCGGCTACCAGGCGGTGATCGACGGAGCCGCCGAATACGACCGGGCGCTGCCGATGATGATGACGGCGGCTGGCACGGTGCCGGCGGCCAAGGTCTTCATCATGGGCGTCGGCGTTGCCGGCCTGCAGGCGATCGCCACCGCGCGCCGTCTCGGCGCCGTCGTCACCGCCACCGACGTTCGGCCCGCCGCCAAGGAACAAGTCGCCTCGCTCGGCGCGAAGTTCCTCGCAGTCGAGGACGAGGAGTTCAAGGCCGCCGAGACGGCCGGCGGCTACGCCAAGGAAATGTCGAAGGAGTACCAGGCCAAGCAGGCGGCGCTGACCGCCGAACACATCGCCAAGCAGGACATCGTCATCACGACGGCGCTGATCCCCGGCCGGCCGGCGCCGAAGCTGGTGTCGGCGGCGATGGTCGCCTCGATGAAGCCGGGCTCGGTGATCATCGACCTCGCCGTCGAGCGTGGCGGCAATGTCGAGGGCGCCGAGGCCGGCAAGATCGTCACCACGGTCAACAATGTGAAGATCGTCGGTCATCTCAACGTGCCAGGTCGCATCGCGGCATCCGCCTCGCTGCTTTATGCTAGGAACCTGTTCGCCTTCGTCGAGACGCTCGTCGACAAGACGACCAAGACGCTTGCCATTAATCGCGACGACGATCTGGTCAAGGCAACCATGCTGACCGACGGCGGCAAGGTCGTTCATCCGGCCTTCGCCAAGGCCGACCAGCAGCCTTATGTCGAGCCGGCCGCGATCCCGGCCACGACCATGGTCGCCGATGCCACGGCCGCGCCCAGGAAGGCCGCGCCCGGGAAGACCGCCGCATCCAAGTC
This sequence comes from Mesorhizobium sp. CO1-1-11, assembly GCF_020164995.1. Classification (NCBI taxonomy): domain Bacteria; kingdom Pseudomonadati; phylum Pseudomonadota; class Alphaproteobacteria; order Hyphomicrobiales; family Phyllobacteriaceae; genus Mesorhizobium; species Mesorhizobium sp. CO1-1-11. The sequence goes on along the minus strand of NZ_JAIUHE010000007.1, from coordinate 210,367 downwards.
ACCCTCGCCGAAGCCGAAAGGGACCGCGTGATGGACCAGACCTTGCAGAAAGCCTTGGATCAGCTCGACCAGGCAAGCGCTGCCGTTCGGCTCGCGGTGCAGAACCTGGCCAATGCCCCAGGCGGTGCAGAGGCGGCCGGTGATGCCGCGCATGCGCTCTCGGGCGGGGCCATCGATCCCTTCGTCTTCCGTTTCGCCATCTTCATCCTGGCGATCTTCGTCGGCTATTACGTCGTCTGGTCGGTGACCCCGGCACTGCACACGCCGCTGATGGCCGTCACCAACGCCATCTCGTCGGTCATTGTCGTCGGTGCGCTGCTCGCCGTCGGCATCGCGGCCTCCGGCGTCGCCGCCGGCTTCGGTTTCGTCGCGCTGATGCTGGTCTCGGTCAACATCTTCGGCGGCTTTCTCGTCACCCAGCGCATGCTGGCCATGTACAAGAAGAAGGACAAGTGACGTGACCGTCAATCTCGCCTCCTTCCTCTATCTGGTATCCGGCGTCCTGTTCATCATGGCGTTGCGCGGCCTCTCGCATCCGACCACCAGCCGGCAGGGCAATCTCTACGGCATGATCGGCATGGGCATCGCCATTGCCACCACGCTGGCGCTGGCAACCCCGTCCGCCGGTCGCTTCGGCCTGATCGTGCTTGGCCTCGCCATTGGCGGTGGCGTCGGCGCCGTCACCGCGCGCCGCATCGCCATGACCTCGATGCCGCAACTGGTCGCCGCCTTCCACTCGCTCGTCGGCCTTGCCGCCGTCATGGTGGCGGCCGCGGCCATCTATGCGCCGGAAAGCTTCGGCATCGGCACGGATGGCGACATCCATGCCCAGGCGCTGGTCGAGATGAGCCTTGGCGTCGCCATCGGCGCCATCACCTTCACCGGCTCAGTCATTGCCTTCCTGAAGCTCGACGGCCGCATGTCGGGCAAGCCGATCATGATCGGCGGCCGTCACGTCATCAACGCTGCCCTTGGCGTGGCCCTGATCGTGCTGATCGTGCTGCTGGTCACCACGGAATCGAAACTGGTGTTCTGGCTGATCGTTGCCGCCTCGCTAGTGCTCGGCGTGCTCCTGATCATCCCGATCGGTGGCGCCGACATGCCGGTGGTCGTATCGATGCTGAATTCCTATTCCGGCTGGGCGGCCGCCGCCCTTGGCTTCACGCTCGGCAATCTGGCGCTGATCATCACCGGCGCGCTGGTCGGCTCGTCGGGCGCGATCCTGTCCTACATCATGTGCAAGGGCATGAACCGAAGCTTCATCTCGGTCATCCTCGGCGGCTTCGGCGGCGAGACCGCCGCTGCGGCCGATGACGGCATCGAGCGCACCGTCAAGCAGGGTTCGGCCGACGATGCCGCCTACCTCATGATGAACGCGCAGAAGGTCATCATCGTGCCGGGTTACGGCATGGCGGTCGCCCAGGCGCAGCATGCGCTGCGTGAAATGGCCGACAAGCTCAAGGCCAACGGCGTCGACGTCAAATATGCCATCCACCCCGTCGCGGGCCGCATGCCCGGCCACATGAATGTGCTGCTCGCCGAAGCCAACGTGCCGTACGACGAAGTGTTCGAGCTCGAGGACATCAACTCGGAGTTTGCCCAGGCCGACGTCGCCTACGTCATCGGCGCCAACGACGTCACCAACCCGTCCGCGCGCGACGACAAGTCGTCGCCCATCTACGGCATGCCGATCCTCGACGTCGACAGGGCCCGCACCTGCCTGTTCGTCAAGCGCTCGCTCGGGTCCGGCTATGCCGGCATCGACAACACGCTGTTCTACAAGGACGGCACCATGATGCTGCTCGGCGACGCCAAGAAGATGACCGAGGAAATCGTCAAGGCCATGGATCACTGACCGGTCGGTCTTGAGGGTCGAATAGAAAGAGCCCGGTCGATGCCGGGCTCTGTAATTTTGGCGTGATGCTGCCTTCAGCCGTTGGTCAGGAACACCGCTTCCTCTTCATCGCGCTGCCTGCCGCCGAGCGCTGCGGCCGCACTGGCGATGAAGGCGCCGATGACCAGCGACAAGGCGCCGAGAAGCGCAAAGGTGGCGCTTGCTTTCCTTGCGGTGTCGGCCGCCTGCTTCGCTTTGACCTTTGCGTCCTGCGCCTTCGCCAGCACCGTGTCGACACGCGTCTTGGCATCAGCCTCGGAAAGGCCGGTGCGCGCGGCGACCAATTGCGCAAGATAGGTCTTGTCTTCCGCCGAAACCTCGCCGGCGACGGCGCCGGCGATCAGGATCCGCGAGGCCTGCCCGGCCGCGGCGGCTTCGTCGGCAGGATTGGCGGTGGCCAGCTTGGCCGGATCGGCCGGGCGGAACAGGGAATCCACCAGATAGGAGGTCGCATTGTCGGTCGATGCACCGCTGGCATTCGCCGAGGCCCCGGCCGACGCACCCATGGCGGCTCCCGAGGCCACGGTGGACGCGGCCTGTACACCTGAACCAATCGCGGCGGAAAGTGCCGAGCCAAGCACGCCGGCGACCAGCAAGGTGGCCAGCGCCCAGGCGAGAAAGCCGTGCGCGGTGTCACGGAAATACACTTCGTCGGTGTGGATGCCGACCCATTTGGTCCGCAACCGGCCCGCAAGGTAGCCGCCTACACCGGCGGACAGCCACTGTACGATCACCAGCCAGACGGCGGTGGAAACCGCGAAGGTGGTGATCGACGCGCCAGAGCCCGACCATGGTGAAACCATGCTGAGCCCAAGGCCTGAGCCGAGCAACATGAGGATGAAGGTCAACGTCGAGGCCGCGAAAGCGCCGGCGATGATCGGTCCCCAGCTGACGGCGGTGGAGGACGATTCCGTGGAAGCGGATACGTCGACAGCCGATAGGGTGGACTGCATCGACGCCCCCTACCGTACGAACAGCATGATGAGGATGATGATCGGAATCGGAATGCCGAGCAACCAGAGTAGAATGCCGCGTCCCATGAAAAGCCTCCTGAAAGAAATTGTGATGGACACTGTCACAATGTCTTCGAAGGCCTTCTGTTCCGGCGCATCCTCATTATTGGCGCGGGCACGAGCTATGCCAATCTGTCAAAAAGGCTTTGCGAAACCTCAAATATCCAGGTTGGCGACCGACAGTGCGTTGTCCTGGATGAACTCGCGCCGCGGCTCCACCTCGTCACCCATCAGCCGCGAGAACAGGCTGTCGGCATCGGTCGCATCGTTGACCTTGACCTGCAGCAGCGAACGCACGTTCGGGTCGAGCGTGGTTTCCCAGAGCTGCTCGGCATTCATTTCGCCGAGACCCTTGTAGCGCTGCATGGTCAGCCCCTTGCGGCCAGTCGCAAAGACCGCGTTGAGCAGCGCCAGCGGTCCCGAGACTGTCTCGGACACCTCCTTGCGGCGCAGCACCGGCGGCGTCCCGTAGACTTCGCTGAGGCGCTGCGCGTAGCGATCGAGCTGGCGTGCGTCGGCGGAATTGATCAACGCCATGTCGAGATGGGCATATTCCTTGACGCTGCGCACGGTGCGTTCGAAGACATAGCCGCCGATGCCCTCGTTCGAGGTCGACATGCGGCCGGTCCAGCCGCGCTCGGTGTCCTCGGCGATGATGTCGAGGCGTTGCGCGATCCGCTCCGCCATCGCGTTGGCGCGGCCAAGATCGGCGAAGATTTCGGGATTGAGCCCGCCGGCAATCGCAGCCTGCTCGACGACGTCGCGGTTATAGCGCGTGTGCAAGCCGTTGATGAGCTGGCGCACGGCAAGCGCATCGGCGACGGCGCCGTGCAGATCCTGTCCGGTCCGCACTTCCCCTGAGCCGAGCGTAAGGGACGCTTCCTCCAACCCCGAATCGATCAGGAATTCTTCGAAGGCGCTCTCATTCTTGATGTATTGCGAGCTCTTGCCGCGCGTCACCTTGTAGAGCGGCGGCTGGGCGATGTAGAGGTGGCCGCGCTCGATCAGCTCCGGCATCTGCCGGAAGAAGAAAGTGAGCAGCAAGGTCCTAATATGGGCGCCGTCGACGTCCGCGTCGGTCATCAGGATGATCTTGTGGTAGCGCAGCTTGTCGGCGTTGAATTCGTCCTTGCCGATCGAGGTGCCGAGCGCGGTGATCAGCGTGCCGATCATGTCGGACGAGAGCATGCGGTCGAAGCGGGCCCGCTCGACATTGAGGATCTTGCCGCGCAGGGGAAGGATTGCCTGGTTTTGGCGCGAACGGCCGCCCTTCGCGGAGCCGCCGGCCGAGTCACCCTCGACGATGAAGATTTCGGACTTCGCCGGATCGCGTTCCTGGCAATCGGCCAGCTTGCCGGGCAGCGAGGTGACGCCGAGCGAGGTCTTGCGGGTGATGTCACGAGCCTTGCGCGCCGCTTCACGCGCCGCCGCGGCCTGGATCACCTTGTCGACGACCACCTTGCCCTCGGTCGGATGCTCTTCGAGCCACGTGCCGAGCGCTTCGTTGACCAGTCCCTCGACCACGGGACGAACCTCCGACGAGACCAGCTTGTCCTTGGTCTGCGACGAGAATTTCGGATCGGGAACCTTAACCGACAGCACCGCCGTCAGGCCCTCGCGGCAATCGTCGCCGATCAGCGAGACCTTTTCCTTCTTGGTCAGCCCCGAAGATTCGCCATAGCCGGTGATCTGGCGGGTCAGTGCGCCGCGAAAACCGGCCAGATGGGTGCCGCCATCGCGCTGCGGGATGTTGTTGGTGAAGGCCAGCACATTCTCGTGGTAACTGTCGTTCCACCACATCGCCACTTCCACGGTGATGCCGTCACGCTCGGCCCTGATGGAGATGGGTTTCCCGATCAGCGGTTTCTTGACCCGGTCGAGATATTTGACGAACTCTTCCAGGCCGCCATCATAGTGCAGTTCATGCTTCACGACGTCGGCATGACGGGCGTCTGTCAGAACGATGCGCACGCCGGAGTTCAGGAAGGCGAGTTCGCGCAGCCGGTGCTCCAGCGTGCCGAAATCGAATTCGACCATGGTAAAGGTCTCGGACGACGGAAAGAAGGTGACCTCGGTGCCGCTGCGGCCCTCATTGGTGCCTGGGCGCTTGTCCTGCTCGTAGCTGCCGATCGCCTTCAGCGGCGCATCGGCATTGCCGTGGGTAAAGCTCATCTCGAAGACCTGGCCGTTGCGGCGGATCTTGAGCTTCAGCCAGGCCGACAGCGCGTTGACCACCGAGACGCCGACGCCATGCAGACCGCCAGACACCTTGTAGGAGTTCTGGTCGAACTTTCCGCCGGCATGCAGCTGCGTCATGATCACTTCGGCCGCCGAAATGCCTTCGCTGGGGTGAATGTCGGTTGGAATGCCACGGCCATTGTCGATAACCGTCACCGAACCGTCGGGATTGAGCGTCACCGAAACCAGGTCGGCATGGCCGGCCAGCGCCTCGTCGATGGCGTTGTCGACCACTTCGTAGACCATGTGATGCAGGCCCGAGCCGTCATCGGTATCGCCGATATACATGCCCGGCCGCTTGCGGACGGCGTCCAACCCCTTCAAAACCTTGATGGAATCGGCGCCGTATTCGGCTTCAGCGCCGTTTGTGTTCTCGGTCTGGTCGCTCATGAAAACCTGTTGTCTAGATGCCGCTTTTACAGCGCGAAAAATCGGCCCCGAATCGCGCTTCTGATATGGGGTAGATATAGGCGCTAAAGGCGGTTTTTCCAAGGTTTGCAGGCATTTCCGGCGCGAATGCCGAGCCGGCAGCCGGCTATTTTTTTCGGGCGTTGAATTTAGCCAGGAGGCCGCGCAAATATTTGACCGTGGATTTGTCCCTGGGCGCCAGCCGGCCCGTCTGGTCGAGCTCCAGCGAAACCAAGTTTCCTCAGCGCCGCTTCCATCGCTTCGCCGCCTTGGGCGGGGTTGGCAAGCGGCCGGACCAGCCGGTAGTCGTCATTGGCCATGACCAATGGCCACGTGCCGCTCGGCCGCCGCGATAGCGGTGGTCGCAAGCATCAGCAGCATGGCAAACAGCAAACGCAGTCGAACCGCCCCCGGCTCAGTCGTTTGCCGACCATTCCACCTCTTTATGGCGCAAGCAAGCCGCGCTGAGGCGGCTCTCTCAGGCGGCGCGCATCGGTTTCAACGCCTCGCTCCAGCGCAACAGTTCGTCCAGCATGGTCTTGGTCCCGCTCCGCACTTGCTCGCTGGCATCGAAGGCGCCGTTCTCGTCGAGCAGTTTCTGGTACAGCGCCAGCGCGACACCTTCCGGGATAGGCATGATCCCGACCGAGGTCAGCAGCGGCTTCAGCGCCTGCGCCGCGCGCAGGCCGCCGGAGACACCGCCATAGCTGAAGATCGCAGCGGGCTTGTATTTCCATTCGCGGGCGAGATAGTCGATCGCGTTGATGATCGCGGGTGCGGCGAAGTAATTGTATTCCGGCGCTACGAACACGAAGGCGTCAGCGGCATCCATCGCCTTCGACCAGGCCTTGGTGTGGTCGTTCTGATAATTGCCGAGCCTTGGATGATGCGGTTCATCCAGGACCGGCAGGTTGAACGCGGCTATGTCGGTCAGCACTGGCTCGAATTTTCCGTGTTCGCGTACGAACGTCTCCAGCCATTCGGCGAAAACCGGGCCAGCGCGGCCGGGCCGCGTGCTGCCGATGATGATGTTCAACTGGTGCTTCAAGGCAGGCTCCTTTGTCAGGCAGTATCTGTTGGTGACTGCCACTACGGCAGAGCGTTCCAGCAGGCAAGGTTGGATCCCTGAAGGAACGGTCACGATCGGATGAACAGACCGTCCGCCCTGGCGTTCCCGCCGTCATCGGTCCGGTTGCCGTTCGGTGACATGGACGCCGGTGGTGGCAGCCACTACATTGATGGGGACAGCGGAGCACTTCATGGACACGCAGCCCGCCCCATTCGTTCCTCCCGCCCCGAAGCCGCGCACGTCGCCGCCTTCGACGCTGGAAATGATCCGCATCGTCTATCGCAACCCGCTCGAACTCTGGGGCGAGCCGACCTACAACGAACCCTGGATTTCTGCCAAGGGCGCTGGTGGGCCGCTGGTCATCGCCAATGATCCGGGCCTGATCCGCCATGTGCTGGTCGACAACGCCAAGAACTACAAGATGGCGACGGTGCGCCAGAAGATACTGAGGCCGATCCTGCGCGACGGCCTGCTGACGGCCGAGGGCGAGGTGTGGAAGCGGTCGCGCAAGGCAATGGCGCCGGTGTTCACGCCACGCCACATTTTCGGCTTCGCCCAGCCGATGCTGAAACGGACGCTGGAGTTCGTCACCCGTTACGAGGCCGGCGGCACGTCCGATATCGCCCATGACATGACGCTGCTCACCTATGACATCCTGGCCGAGACGCTGTTTTCCGGCGAGATCGCGGGCGAGCCCGGCAGTTTCGCCAACGAGATCGACCGCCTGTTCGAAACCATGGGCCGCGTGGATCCGCTCGACCTGCTGCGCGCGCCCGACTGGCTGCCGCGGCTGACCCGTATCCGCGGCCGCAAGACCATGGCCTATTTCCGCAAGATCGTGACCGACACGGTCAAGATGCGCGAAGAGAAGTTCAGGCGCGACCCCGATGCCGTGCCGCAGGATTTCCTGACGCTGCTGCTCAAGGCCGAAGGCCCCGACGGACTGACGCGCCCGGAAGTCGAGGACAACATCATCACCTTCATCGGCGCCGGCCACGAGACCACGGCGCGCGCGCTCGGCTGGACGCTCTATTGCCTGGCCGAATCGCCCTGGGAGCGCGACCGGGTCGAACAGGAGATCGACCGGGTGCTGGCGCGCGAGCCCGATCCGGCGAAGTGGCTCGACGCCATGCCGCTGACACGCGCCGCTTTCGACGAGGCGCTTCGGCTCTACCCGCCGGCGCCATCGATCAATCGCGAGCCGATCGTTCCGGAAATGTGGAAGGATCTTTATATCCCCAAGCACGCCGCCGTGCTGGTGATGCCATGGGTCGTTCACCGCCACAGGAAGCTGTGGGACCGGCCAGACGCCTTCCTGCCCGAACGCTTCCATCCGGGAAACCGTGAAAAGATCGACCGCTTCCAATATCTGCCCTTCGGCGCCGGCCCGCGCGTCTGCATCGGCGCCAGCTTCGCCATGCAGGAGGCGATCATCGCGCTCGCCATCCTCTTGTCACGCTTCCGCTTCGACGCGACCGCTGAAACAAAACCCTGGCCGGTGCAGAAATTGACCACGCAGCCGCAAGGCGGTCTGCCGATGCGGGTCACGCCTCGCCCTCGCTGAGGGCCGACGCTTCTTATACCGCGGGCTTACGCTGCTGGAACTGGCCGGCGGCGCGGAAGCGCCAGAGGTAGCTCGGCAGGATCGTCGCGATCGATTGCGGCTGGATGCCGAGTCCCGCCAGTGTCCGGTTGGCCTTGGCGGCTTCGTCCGAAACGATGTTGTGCTCGCGCAACTGCATCACCTGGTCCTTGGTCAGCAGCGGATTGGGCAACAGGCCGAGGATCGAGGCCTGGATGTTTGCCATCCACCAAGGCACCGGCACCAGCAGGCGCTTGCGCTCGATAACCGTGAGCAGTTCCTGCATGCACTCCTTGAAGGTGAGCACGTTGGGGCCGCCGAGCTCGTAAACCTGGCCGCCATCGATCTTGCCGTCGACCGAACGCGCGACAGCCTCCGCCACGTCACCGACATAGACCGGCTGGAACTTGGTCTGGCCGCCGCCGATCAGCGGCAGCATCGGCGAATAACGCGCCATATTCGCGAACCGGTTGAAGAAGCTGTCCTCCGGCCCGAAATTGATCGACGGCCGCAAGATCACGGCATCGGCGATCGTGTCCAGCACGGCCTTTTCACCGAGCGCCTTGGTGCGCGCATAATCCGATTCGGAATCCGGATCGGCGCCGAGCGCCGAAATATGGGTGAGCCCGGCGCCGACGGAGCGCGCCGCCTCGGCGATGGCGCGAGCACCGAATTCGTGCACGGCGGAGAATTTCTGCCGGCCGCTCTCATGCAGGATGGCGACGAGATTGACGACATGGTCGGCACCTTGCACGGCGCGGTCGACCGACCAGCGCACGCGCACATTGGCCTGCACCGGCTGGATCTGGCCGACATTGCCGAGCGGCTGCAAATGGCCGGCAAGGTCGGGCCGTCGGCAGGCGACCCTGATGCGATAGCCGCGCTTGGCTAGCGCCCGCACGACATGACGGCCGACAAAGCCTGACCCGCCAAAGACGACGACGAGCTTTGGGGTCTGCAGGATTTCGGTCATGGCGGGCTCCGGCGCGCGTTCCAGATGGCTTGGCTGAGCCGTTTCATAGTCCGTTTTGCGCCAAAGGCAAAGGGTGACGCCTCGTCGCGTCATCCTTGTTTTTTGCGCGATTCCAAGAAAAAGCAAGGCCCGGTATTCCTGCGACAAGCGCATCGATCATGTCTTGGCCCTGCGAGCGACAGAAGCAGGAAACCCCGCCGAAGCGGGGTTTCCCGGATGACATCCATGAGGTGTCAGGGGCCGACGAGCGGCCTGACCTGAGACGGTATCAGGAGGGCGTGAAGCAAGTACGCCCACCCCAGCCCTGAACATCCGACATGGTGCCACCAACCTTCTTGCAGGCGGCGACGAAATCGGCGCTGCAGTTGGCGAATTTCGCATGGCCGTTCTTGCAGTAGTGGTCCTCGGTGGCGCCGCCACCCGGCGCGGTAATGACGCCCGGGTTGGCCGGCTTGACCGGTGCGGCCTTCAAATTGGCAGCCTGCGTGGCGCCCATGAAGGAACCGAGCAGGAGGACGGCGGTCAGCATGGTGGTCTTGGTGTTGGTCATGATGATTTCCTTTGATTTGAGGTTGGGTTTCCGGGACGCGAAGGGCGATGCCTTTCACGCGAAGCAGACTTTCGATTTTGATTTTGCTGTTCCCCGGTCTGGATCGGGCAAGCTCACCTTGCCCTGGACAAACGTTGGTCGCCCGGGCGCTCAAAAAGGTTCAGGACGCGCGCGAAAAAAAACGCGCACAACCGCGCGTCAGGCGGGGGCGGCCAAGTAATCGTCTGCAAAGAAAGGAGAAGAAATCAGGCCGAGTAGCGTTCGGCGAATTCGGAGATGCGCTGGATCACTGCCTTGGGCGCGGTGATGCCGCGCGCCTGCGCCTTTTCGGCCGCTTCGGCGCGGGCGCGGCCTGGCACGTGAACGCCGAAGCGCCGCCGCAGCCGGTCAAGCTGGTCTTTCATGCGCTGCTCGAAGCCCGGGTCGAGCAGCTTGGGCTCGACGGCAAGCACGAACAGGCCGGTCCCGGGGCTGTCCGGGCCGCCGCTGAACCATGGCGCGTCGAGTGACCAGTTGGCGCCCGACAGGCCGGCCGCCAGCACTTCGACCATCAGCGCGATGTTGGCGCCGCGCTGGCCGCCGAAGGCGAGCATGGCGCCCTTCATGGCCGCCGCCGGATCGGTGGTCGGGTTGCCGCTGGCGTCCAGCGCCCAGCCTTCGGGGATCTTCTTGCCTTCCTCGGCGGCCTTGCGGATGTTGACGAAGGCGGTGGCGCTCGACGACTGGTCGATGACCAGCGGCGCGCCGTCGGCGGCGGGGGCGGCGAAAGACATCGGGTTGGTGCAATAGACCGGCTTGACCGAGCCTGAGCCGGCCAGGACGGCCGGACCGTTGGTTGCCGCGAAGGACACCAGCCCCTGCGCGGCCAGCCGGCCGGTGAAGTAGCCGAGCGCTCCGCAGGTGTAGGCGTTCTTCTGCGAGAAGATGGCGACGCCGAACAGTCTTGCCGCCTTGGCGAGGTCGTCGATGGTGCGGTCGAAGCCTGTATGCGCCAGCCCGCCGCGCGCGTCCGAGAGATAGATGGCCAACGCCGGCCGGGTGATCACCGGATCGGCATTGCCGTCGATGCGCCCGGCCTCGAGCGCTTCGAGATAGTCGATGAAATGTGTGAGCCCGACGGCTGCAAGTCCCTCTGCCTCGGCCGCGATGATCGAGGCGGTGAGCGATTGCGCTGCTTCCTCGTTGGCGCCGGCGCCAAGTGCCGCCATCCGGCACAGCCCTTTTGCCTGGTCGAGACTGAGTTGCATGGCGATTGCCCTTAGTGAGTAGTGAGTAGGGGTTGGTGAGTGGTGAGTTGTGGAGTGCGCGGCAGCCACTTCCTACTTACCAATCCCTACCCACCACTCACTTGAACCTAACCGATCTTGACCGGGATTCTTGCCTCGATCCGGCTGAAGGCGAAGACCAGAATGCCGGTGATCGCCATATAGATCAACGCCAGGAGCAGCAAGGGCTCGTAGGTGAGATAGGTGTCCTGCCGCACCTTGGACGAGACGGCGAAGATGTCGATCACGCTGATGGTTGCCACCAGCGGCGTCGATTTCAGCTGCAGCACGGTCTCGCCGGTCAGCGTCGGCAGCGCCCGGTAGAAGGCTTGCGGCAGCCAGATGCGGCGGAAGATCTTCCATCGGCTCATGCCGAAGGCGCGGGCGGCTTCCAGCTGCCCCTTGGGCACGCCGGCAAAGGCGCCGCGCATCACTTCGCCCTCGTAGCCGGCGAAGGACAAGGTCAGCGCCAGCACGCCGTACGGCCAGGCCTGCCTGAGATAGGGCCACATCCAGGATTCGCGGATCCATGGATATTGCGGGAAAAGCGAGCCCAGCCCGTAATAGAGCAGCCATAGCTGCAGAAGCAGCGGCGTGCCGCGGATGATGGTGCAGAAGACTTTCGCAGGTGCCGCGACCCAGATCGAGCCGGCCGCCTGCGCCAGCCCGACGGGCACGGCGATCATGAAGCCGAGCGTACAGGTGACGGCCAGGATCCACAGGGCACGCCAGATCCCCATCAGGCCCATTTCCCAATATTGCGGCAGCCAGTCCCAGCGCATGAAGAAGGCGGCTGACGCCACCAGTCCCAGCGCGATCAGGATCAGCACGATGCGATGCGGCTGCAGCCAGAGCGAAGCGCGCGCCGCCGTGTCGATGATGACCGTTTCGCTGGTCATCAGCGTGCCTCCTTGATCGAAGGCATTCCGCGCCGCGCCCATTTCTCGGCGCGGCCAAGCAGGAGGTTCGAAACCAGCGTCACGCAGAGATAGAGCACGCCGGCGGCGAGGAAGAAAACCAGATATGCCTTGGTGACACCCGCCGCCTGTCGTGTCGCCAGCGTCAGTTCGAAGAAGCCGACGACGGCCAGCAGCGCGGTGTCCTTGGTGGCGATCAACCACAGATTGGCGAGGCCCGGAATGGCGAAAGGCAGCATCGCCGGCAGCGTGATGCGCCGCAACAGAAGGCCGGGAGACATGCCGAAGGCGCGGGCGGCTTCGATCTGGCCCTGCGGGATGGCGAGGATCGCGCCGCGGATGACTTCCGTCGAATAGGCGCCCTGGACGAAGCCGAGCACGGCGATGCCGGCCACCAGCCCGCTGATGTCGACACGCTGGTAACCCATCGCCGTCAGCACCTGGTTTATCAGGTCGGTGCCGGCATAGTAGAGCAGCAGGATCAGCACCAGTTCCGGCACGGCGCGCACCACGGTGGTGTAGACCGCGAACAGGTCGCGCACCACGGGCCCGCCGTAAAGCTTGCCATAGGCACCGCAGGTTCCAATCAGCAGGCCGACGATGGTGGCGCCGACGGCGATCTCAAGCGAATGCAGGAGCCCGAGCAAGAGCGTCCCGCCCCAGCCGACGGGAGCCGGCGAGAGCAGTTCGACGATGCCGGCCGCGGAGGCCGGAAGAAAGGATTCGATCAGCTTCGCCCCCGGATTGCTGGCTCTGTCCGCCGGCACCAGCAGCCGGCGGCAAGCATGCGTGGACAGGCCGGCTGGAGGACGAGGGCGTCAGCACCCTGTCCTCCAGCCGATGCGAGGGTCGTCAGTTCGACTGCGTGGCACCGCCGTAAATGTCGAAATCGAAGTATTTCTTCGAGATCTCGTCATATTTGCCGTTAGCGCGGATCGCCTTGATGCCGGCGTTGATCTTCTCTTTCAGATCGGTGTCTTCCTTGCGCACGCCGGCGCCGACGCCCGGTCCGAGCACTTCGTCGTCAGGGGCCACCATGCCCTTGAGATCGCAGCAGGCCTTGCCCTGGTCGGTCTTGAGGAACTCCTTGAGCGCGATGGAATCGGCCTGCACCGCGTCGAGGCGGCCCGCGGCAAGGTCGTTGTTGGCTTCGTCCTGCGTCTGATATTCCTTGATCTCGGATGCGGTGGGTCCGAAATGCTTCTTGGCGTAGACGGCATGCACCGTCGACACCTGGACGCCGAGGACCTTGCCCTTGAGATCGTCGGGCGTGGCGCCGAACTTCTGGTCCTTGGGGCCGATGATGGCGGTCGGGGTGTTGTAGTATTTGTCGGAGAAGTCGATGGTCTTCTTGCGTTCGTCGGTGATCGACATCGACGAGACGATGAGGTCGATCTTCTTGGTGGTCAGTGCCGGGATGATGCCGTCCCAGGCGACAGGGGTGATGACGCAGTCGAGCTTCTCCTCGGCGCAGACGGCGTCGATGAAGTCGATCTCCCAGCCGACCCATTTGCCCGAAGCATCGGGCGAGGTGAAGGGCGCGTAGGGTTCGGCGGCGACGCCGATCTTGACCGGATCGGCCTTGGCCACGCCCATGGCGGCGACGCCGAGCAGCAGCGCCGCGGCGAATGTCTTCAGAACAGTCTTCATTTCAGAACTCCCAGTTTGTTGTTGGTTCCCGGTTTTCTTCCGTCCCGGCCTGTCCCTAGCCGATGTTGCGGATGAACTGCTTTAGCCTTTCGGACTTGGGCGCGCCGAAGATCTGCTCCGGCGGGCCTTCCTCCTCGACCAACCCGTTGTAGAGGTAGACGACGTGGGTCGCGACCTCGCGGGCGAATTTCATTTCGTGGGTAACCAGCACCATGGTGCGGCCTTCACGCGCCAGATCGCCAATCACCTTCAGCACTTCGCCGACCAGTTCGGGATCGAGCGCCGAAGTCGGTTCGTCGAACAGCATGACGCGCGGATTGATGGCCAAGGCGCGAGCGATCGCGGCGCGCTGCTGCTGGCCGCCGGAGAGATAGGCCGGATAGACGTCGCGCTTCTCGGCCAGACCGACGCGCGCCAGCAGCTTTTCGGCCTGGGCGACAGCCTGGTCGCGCTTGACGCCCAGCACATGAACGGGAACCTCGATGACGTTTTCGATCAGCGTCATATGGCTCCACAGGTTGAAGTTCTGGAACACCATGCCGAGCTTGGAGCGGATGCGTTCGATCTGCCTGCGGTCGGCCGGAATCGTATGGCCATGGCTGTCCGCCTTGAGCTTGATCTCCTCGCCATTGACTCGGATGATGCCGCTGGTCGGGTTTTCCAGGCAGTTGATGCAGCGCAGCAGCGTCGATTTGCCTGAGCCCGAGCCGCCGATGATGGCGATGACCTCGCCGTCGCGCGCCGACAGCGATACGCCCTTCAGCACATGCAGTTGACCGAATTTCTTGTGCAGGTTCTCGACATGGATGGCTTCTGCGGCGCCGTCCTGCGCCTCGCCGGATGGGACTTTGGCAGCTGCCACAGCGCTCACCAAATGACCTCCATATCGCCGCCGGCGGTTCGTCGAACGTCTATCCGGCTAATCAACATACGCTGTACTGCCTCGCTCCAGACCTCAAGCATGGACCCAACAGAGCGAGCCCGTCAATCCCGCTCATTACGGCACTTGCGGCCTTGTTGTGCAAGTGTATAAATAACCTCTCATGAAATTTTCTCGGTTTTTTTCAGCTTAAAAAGGGCATCGATGAGCGCTTTCGGATCTCAGTCCATGGCGGCGCCGCTACGGCGCGTGCTGATGCGGTCGGCCGCCAACGCCATGCGCGACGCCGACCGAGCTGCCTGGCACTATGGTCCGGGATTCAACCCGGCGAAAGCTGCCTCGCAGCACGCAGCCCTGGCTGAACTGGTGGCGGCGTCCGGCGCCGAGATCGAATGGATCGAGGACAAGGCCGACGGACTTTCGGATTCGGTGTTCACGCACGACCCTTCGCTGATGACCGACCGCGGTGCGCTGATCCTGTCCATGGGCAAGCCGCTGCGCGCCAGGGAGCCTTCGCTGCATGAAGAAACCTACAGAAGGCTGGGCATTCCGATCCTTGGTCGCGTCGAGGCTCCTGGCCAGGTCGAAGGTGGCGACTGTGTATGGGTGGATGCCCGCACGCTGGCGATCGGGCGCGGTGTCCGTTCCAACCAGGAAGGCATCCAGCAGGTTTCCAACCTGCTGTCGCCGCTGGGGATTTCCGTCTACGGCTTTGATCTGCCGCTGTGGCAGGGCGAAGAGGCGTGCCTGCATCTGATGTCGGTGATCAGCCCGTTGGCCGACGACCTGGCGCTGGTCTATTCACCGCTTCTACCGGCCCCTTTCTATCAGACGCTGAAGGCGCGCGGCGTCCGGCTGGTCGAAGGCGACGCCGAGGAGTTCGCGGCCTCCAACGGCCTCAGCCTTAACGTACTGCCGACCAGCCCGCTCAACGTCATTGCCGTCGCGGGCTTTCCCAGGACCAAGGCCGCCATGGAAGCCGCCGGATGCACGGTTGAAATCTTCGAGGCGGACGCGCTCTGCATCGCCTGCGAAGGCGGGCCGACATGCCTGACGCGACCGATCCTGCGCCAATGAATGAGCGCCGTAAGTTCCGTCGCGAGGGCGAGGAGCGGCGGCGGCAGGACCTGATCGAAGCGACTCTGAACAGCGTGGCGGAATATGGCCTGCAAGGCGCTAGCCTGCGCACCATCGCATTGCGTGCCGGCGTCACCGCCGGGCTGATCCGGCATTATTTCCCGGGCAAGGAAGAATTGCTGCAGGAAGCCTACACGGCGCTGGTCGACCGCATGACCGAGCAGGCGAAGGCGGCATTGGTCATGGATGATGCCTCGCCGCGCCAGCGTCTTGCGGCTTTCATCACCGCCAATCTCAATGCGCCGATCATCGACGCGCGGGTATTTTCGCTCTGGGCAACCTTCATCGGCCGCGCCAGTGCGGATCCTGCCTTGGCCCGTGCCCACCGCGAAGGCTACCTTGGCTTTCGCGACGAGGTGGAAGCAGTCGTGGCCGACGTGCTCGCCGCCGAACAGCATAAGCCGGACGCGACCCAGTTGCGCCACCATGCCATCGCGGTCAATGCGATCATCGACGGGCTCTGGATCGAAGGCTGCCTGGCCGGCGAGATGTTCTCGCCCGGCGAATTGGCGGCGATTGGCATCAAGGCTGTCGAGTCCGAGCTCGGCCTCGCGCCGCTGGAGCAATTCCTGGAAAAGTGAGAAGCGGTTTTCCCGGGAAAAGCGCGCAGCGCTCTCCCCATGGGAATTGCGTAGAAACAAAGAGATAGGGGAGAAAATCAATGACCACTGTGGGCGAAGCGCTCATTTCGCTGCTCGAGGCGCATGGCGTCGACACCGTGTTCGGCATTCCCGGCGTCCACACGGTCGAACTCTACCGCGGTCTTGCGCGCTCGAAGATTCGCCACATCACGCCGCGCCACGAACAGGGCGCCGGCTTCATGGCCGACGGCTATGCGCGCGCCGGCGGCAGGCCGGGCGTCGCCTTCGTCATCACCGGGCCGGGGCTGACCAACACCATCACCGCCATGGGCCAGGCGCGCGCCGATTCTGTGCCGATGCTGGTGATCTCCGGCGTCAACGCCACCGACACGCTCGGCAAGGGGCTCGGCTTCCTGCATGAATTGCCCGATCAGCGCGGCATGATGGAGAAGGTAGCGCTGTTGTCGTTACGCGTGACCGGGGCCAGCGAATTGCCCGGTGCGCTGGCGCGGGCTTTCGCCCAGTTTTCCTCATCTCGGCCCGGCCCTGTGCATATCGAGATCCCGACCGACATCATGGTCAAGCCGGCGGACGGATTGTCGGCCGCCTTGAGCAATGCCGCGCCGCCGGCGCCAGAGCGTGCCGCCATTGCCAGGGCTGCCGAACTCATCGCCGCCGCGCGCCGCCCGCTCATCCTTGCAGGCGGTGGCGCCAAGAAAGCCGATGCGGCGCTGCGGCGCCTTGCCGAAAGGCTGGACGCGCCGGTTGTCGAGACCACCAACGCGCGCGGTCTCATGCATGGCCATCCGCTTTGCGTGCCGGCGAGCCCAAGCCTCAAGGCGGTTCGCGCGTTGATAGCCGGGGCCGATCTGGTAATCGCCGCCGGTACCGAATTCGGCCCGACCGACTATGACGGCTATGGCGACGGCGGCTTCATACTGCCTTCGAACCTGATCCGCATCGACATCGGCGCCGACCAGCTTGCGCGGCGTCCGGTGACGGTCGCCATCCAGGCCGATTGCGCCGAGGCGATCGAGGCGCTGCTTGCAGCGATCGATCCCGCCCACAGCGCTGGCGGAGATGGCCATGGCCGCGCCGCGGCGGCGCGAAAGGCCGCTTTTGCCGAGTTGAGTCCGGCCTATGCGGCGCAGGTGCGTGCCGTGGAAATGATCCGTGACGCTTTGCCCGGTGCCATCATCGTCGGCGACTCGACCCAGCCGATTTACGCCGCCAACCTCTATTACGACCACGACAGGGCCGGCGGCTGGTTCAATGCCGCGACCGGCTTCGGTGCGCTTGGCTACGGTCCGCCGGCGGCGATCGGTGCGGCACTTGCCGTGCCCGGTGCGCCGGTTGTCTGCCTCACCGGCGACGGGGGCTTCCAGTTCACCTTGCCGGAGATAGCGGTGGCGCTCGATTCTGAAGCGCCCGTCATCTTCGTGGTCTGGAACAACAGAGGCTATCGCGAGATCGAGACCTCGATGCTCGATGTCGGCGTGGAACCTGTCGGCGTGTCGCCGGCGCCGCCGGATTTCTGCAAGCTTGCCGAAGCCTATGGCATTGGTGCCGAAAGGCTGGCCGACATCGACGCCTTGCCACAGGCGCTCAAGCACGCCCGGGCAACGGGGCTGCCGCGCGTCATCGAAGTCACGGTCGTCTGAAACATCCGGGCTGTCCTTTCCGACTGGAAGCAAACCATTCGCCGGCTTGGTTTTTGCAAGACTTGAGCCGCTTCCGGGCGGCTTCGTTATTCGACGATGTCCTGACGCATGCAAAGACGTGACGGCTGCCATGTCGAGATATCGGTTGAGTGAGCGACTGAAAGGGGCGACGCTTCGCGTCGGCGCGGCAAACCAACGACAAAAGTCATAAAAATGACAGGAGCGGTCCAGGATGACGGAAACACTTGAAGGCAGGCACATCGTTGTGACCGGCGGAACCGGCGCGCTCGGTGGGGCGGTGGTCGGCAGACTGCTGGAGCAGGGCGCGATCTGCCACGTGCCGAACGCGCATGCCGCGGCACCTCAGCACTTCCCCTTCACCACGCACGACAATGTCAAACTGGCGCACAATGTCGATCTCTCGGACCCCGCCAAGGTCGAGGCGTTCTACAGCCAGGTCCCTGCGTTGTGGGGATCGATCCATCTGGCCGGCGGCTTTGCCATGGCGCCGGTGGAGAAGATCGAATCGGCGTCGTTTGCCGAGATGATGGACACCAACGCCCGCACCGCCTTCCTGTGCAGCCGCGCCGCCATCCGGTCGATGCTGGCGTCGGATACTGCCGGCCGCATCGTCAATGTCACGGCACGCGCCGGGCTCGACCCGCGCCGCGGCGCGGGCATGGTCGCCTATACGGCCAGCAAGGCGGCGGTCGCGGCCATGACGGTGGCGATGGCGGAAGAATTGAAGGCCCAGGGCATCCTGGTCAACGCGGTGGCCCCATCGACGCTCGACACGCCGGCCAACCGCGCCGACATGCCGGATGCCGATTTCACCAAATGGGTCAGCCTCGAAGCAGCGGCCGAGGCAATCGCCTATCTCGCCTCGCCGGCCAATCAGGCAATGAGCGGAACGCTGGTGCCGCTCTACGGCAGGGCCTGAGCGGAGAGCGTCGAAGCCGGGCAGCCGGCGTCGGATCCATCGGCGTTGCGGTAGCTGTAGATACGCAGCGGCGATGAAGCGTCCGTGGGACACTCCCTCAACCAAGCCGGCGGCTTGCCTTCCATCAGGGCCGCCGCGAAAGGGTAGGCGGCTTCGAGACCTGGCGACGGCGCGCCTCGCCAGGCACAGATCGCGACATGTGTCGCCTTCGACGCGTCGAGAATCGCACGCGGGTCGGCGGTCATGGGGTCGAGAAAGCGGTAGCTCCGTTCGATGCCCTTGGCCGAAGGGTGGTTTGGGATCGTCACCACCTTGGGGCCGTCGGCCAGCGCGACGAAATGCGATCCGATGAGCGGTGGCGAAAAGACGATGGCGCCCGACGGCCAACCCCGTTGCGCTCCGAAATGATCGAGGTCGCAACTGTCGGCGAATTCGGCGGCGGGTATCGCCGCTTGGGAGGGTCTGACCGCCATATGGTACAGCGCCATGGCCCCGGACAAAACCAGACCGGGCAGGATCAATGCGTATTTGCGCGATGGCGCCGGCACGGGAGATTTCAAGTAGCGCCGCAGCCCCGAACCTTGCGGCAGCAGGCTCTCCAGCACGAAGATCAGGCCGATGCCGGAGAAAATCGGGAGATAGCGGAAGTAGCGGAGATAGTCGATCGCCAGCACCAATCCGAGCAGCGAAAACAGAGCCAGTATGACCAGAGGCCGGCTGCGGCCATGCGACCCGGTGCAGATGACGACCGGCGCGAGCGCGCCGACGAACAGCAGCAACATGCTGGGAAAGCCTGACGACAGAACGAAATCGGGGCGCCGAAACAGGCTCAATTCCTGAAGAATTCTGTTGAGCATGTTGTCGCGGACATAGGCGTCCATCGAGGCGTAAGGGCCGTCCAGGCATTGCGGAAACAGTTTCACCAGCGCCACCACGCTGATGGCGGCGAACACCAGCAGAAGCGAGGCCCGAATTGCCCAGCCGCCACGCGTGCCGACAAGCCGAGGTACGACGGCGAATGAGAGCCCGGCGGCGGTCAGCGCCAGCACATGCGGCGCGGAATAGGTATCGCATTTGACCGCGGCATAGGCCGAGGGCGCGACGGTAGCGGCGAACAGGCCGATCGCGCCGATCGCCAGGGCCACTCCAAAGCCGGTGATCCCTGTCGCACTCTCGTCGCGGTCGGCGATCCAGTCGAAGGCGTAGACGGCCATCACCAGGGCGAAGAACGGTGCGAACTCGGCGCTGATCGCGATTGCCAGGGCTGTCAGCAAGCCGTTGACGAAGGGCGAAAGGCGATTCCGCGACAGCAACAGGACCAGGGCGGCAAGCAGAAGCAATATCTGCAGATTGTGATAGTCGATCCGCCCCGGCGCGTATTCGAAGAAGGTGCGCGCGGCGAAGATCAAGGCCAACGGCAATGCAATGGCCGGATAGGCAAAGCCCATCGCGACAATCAGCCGGTTGTAGAAGTAGAGCGCGGGTACAAACAGGAGCAGCGGCACGACAAAGCTTGCTGCCATCAGCGCCGGCTCGAAGCCGGCGAACGGCGCGAGCAGCCACGCAAAAGCGGCATAGGGCAGGTCCACGATCCATGGCCAGTGCGAGATGTAGGGCTCGGGCTGGGCAATGCCGGGCATTGTCCGGTCGAAGGTATTCCCGGTCTCAAGCAAGGTGCGGATCTCGTGTATTTTGAGAAGGTCGTCCGCATCGGCATTGAGCCGGAAGCCCAGGGACCAGAGGACGATCATCACCGTCACCATGCCGCAGAAGCAGAAAAGGGCCGGTGCGCTCATATAAAGACGCGGCAGCCACGAAGATTGCGCTGCGGCCCTGTCGTGGTCATTGCTCATGGAAGGCTTCCCCGGGACGACTGCCAAATACGCGAGGAAGTTTATCTTGCCGTAAAGAAAGACCCCGCCGGATCGCTCCGGCGGGGTCTTTGTTCAAGCCGCACGAAAATCGTGCGGCAAGCGGTGAATCCTTAGTTGCCCTGCTTCTTCAGCGCGGCACCCAGGATGTCGCCCAGCGAAGCGCCGGAGTCGGTCGAGCCGTACTGTGCGACGGCTTCCTTCTCTTCGGCGATTTCCAGCGCCTTGATCGAGACCTGCAGCTTGCGGGTCTTCTTGTCGAAGGCGATGACGCGGGCGTCGACCTTCTGGCCGACGGTGAAGCGCTCGGGGCGCTGCTCGTCGCGATCGCGGCTGAGGTCGGAGCGCTTGATGAAGGTCTCGATGCCGCTGTCGACCAGCCGCACTTCCAGACCGCCATCCTTGACGCCGATGACTTCGCAGGTAACGACGGCGTTCTTGCGCAGTTCGCCTGACGTCGCGGCTTCGCCGACCGTGTCCTTGGCCAGCTGCTTGATGCCGAGCGAGATGCGCTCCTTGTCGATGTCGACGTCGAGCACCTGCGCCTTGACCATGTCGCCGCGATTGTACTCTTCGATGACCTGCTCGCCCGGACGGGTCCAGTCGAGGTCGGACAGGTGCACCATGCCGTCCACGTCGCCTTCGAGGCCGATGAACAGGCCGAACTCGGTCTTGTTCTTGACCTCGCCCTCGACCTGGCTGCCGACCGGATGGCTCGAGGCGAAAGCCTGCCACGGGTTCTCGAGCGTCTGCTTGAGGCCGAGCGAGATGCGGCGCTTGGCCGGATCGACTTCGAGCACCACCACGTCGACTTCCTGCGTTGTCGACAGGATCTTGCCGGGATGCACGTTCTTCTTGGTCCACGACATTTCCGAAACGTGGATAAGGCCCTCGATGCCCGGCTCCAGCTCGACGAACGCGCCGTAGTCGGTGATATTGGTGACGGTGCCCTTGATCTTCTTGCCGATCGGGAACTTGGTGCCGATCTCGGACCACGGATCGCTCTCGAGCTGCTTCATGCCGAGCGAGATGCGGTGGGTTTCCTGGTTGATGCGGATGATCTGCACCTTGACCGTCTGACCGATGTTGAGGATTTCGGTCGGATGGTTGACGCGGCGCCATGCCATGTCGGTGACATGCAGCAGGCCGTCGATGCCGCCGAGGTCGACGAACGCACCGTAATCGGTGATGTTCTTGACGACGCCTTCGACAACCTGGCCTTCCTCGAGGTTCTGCACGATTTCCGAACGCTGTTCGGCGCGGCTCTCCTCAAGCACGGTACGGCGCGACACGACGATGTTGCCGCGGCGGCGATCCATCTTGAGGATCTCGAAGGGCTGCGGGTTGTGCATCAACGGGGAGACGTCGCGGATCGGGCGAATATCGACCTGGCTGCGCGGCAGGAAGGCCACGGCGCCGTCGAGGTCGACGGTGAAGCCGCCCTTGACCTGGTTGAATATGACGCCTTCGACGCGCTCACCCTTGGTGAACTTCTCTTCGAGCTTGACCCAGCTCTCCTCGCGGCGTGCCTTGTCGCGCGACAGCACGGCCTCGCCCAGCGCATTTTCGATGCGCTCGACCATGACTTCGACGGTGTCGCCGACCTTGAGCGTCGAGTCCTTGCCCTTTACGCCGAATTCCTTCAGCGGCACACGGCCTTCGACCTTGAGGCCGACATCGATGATGGCCATGTCTTTTTCGATCGCCAGAATCGTGCCCTTGACGACTTGGCCTTCGCCGGAATGACCGGTGGTAAATGATTCTTCGAGCAGGCTCGCGAAATCATCGCGAGTGGGATTTGCAGCAGACATTGTTTCTCCTGGAGTACCCCGCATTTTTCGCGGGGCGGGCGCCGTGGGTTAGCGTTGCGTTGGCCTGCCGGCGTTCCGGGCTGCAAAAGCCCTGGGCCGCTTTTCAAGCGGCAATTCCGGCGCATGAAGAATGCTGGCAGGCTGGTTCGTGCCCGATATGGGTATTTTCTTCGCCTCCGGCAACCGGAAGCAGCATGAAACCCGGATCAGGCCTTGTTTCTCTTGGCCAGCACGTCGTCGATGACGGACATGGCCGCGAGAAACGCGGCTTCTATAGCCATTTCGCTGGTATCAAGCAAGTGCGCGTCGGCCGCCGGCTTCAGCGGCGAGTCCGCCCGGCCCATGTCGCGCTCGTCGCGACGCTGGATATCGGCAAGGATTTCGGCGAAATCGGCGGTGCCGCCGATGCTTTCGATCTCAGCCAGCCGGCGCTTGGCGCGCACCTCGGCACTTGCCGTCACATAGAGTTTTATGTCGGCGTCGGGGCACACGACCGTGCCGATGTCGCGCCCGTCCAGCACCGCGCCCGGCGGCGTCCTTGCGAAGTCGCGCTGCTTTTCGACCAGGATGCGCCGCACGGTAGGGAAAACCGCGACCTTCGAGGCGGCCTCGCCAACCGCATGCGCCGACAGCACCGCGCGGTCGAGCTTTGCCAGGTCGACCTGGCGGGCGGCGGTTTCTGCCGCCGAGACATTGTCGAGCGGTAGGCCCAGCCGCAGCAGCGCATGGGCGACGGCGCGATAGGTCAGGCCGGTGTCGAGCAGGTTGAGGCGGTAGTGATCGGCGAGACGGCGGGCGAGCGTGC
Source organism: Mesorhizobium sp. CO1-1-11 (assembly GCF_020164995.1). Classification (NCBI taxonomy): domain Bacteria; kingdom Pseudomonadati; phylum Pseudomonadota; class Alphaproteobacteria; order Hyphomicrobiales; family Phyllobacteriaceae; genus Mesorhizobium; species Mesorhizobium sp. CO1-1-11. The sequence continues at coordinate 187,122 of NZ_JAIUHE010000007.1, read as the reverse complement.
CTTTGCCCGCGCCGGCCGGTCCGTCGATGGCGATGGTGAAGGGGTGGGTCATTGGCGGGCAGACGCCTTACGCATGGAAATAGGCCCCCGCGACTTCGTCATCCTAGGGCGTAGCGAACGCGAAGCGGAGCGAAGACCCTGGGATCCATGCCGTGACGTCAGCCAAAGAACGCTGCGGATCAGAATTTTGCAACGTTGCGGGGCGTTGAGGTCATGGCATGGATCCTGGGGTCTGCGCCGCGTCGCTGCGCTCCTTGCTTCGCCCCAGGATGACGAAGCACGGGATGTCGCCAGCCAATCCCCAAGGTTTGCGATTGCCACTATCGCTCGATCTCCGCGCCCAGCCCCGTCATCAAATCCATGAACTCGGGGAAGCTCGTCGCGATCATGGCGGCGTCATCGATGGTGACAGGCTTTTCCGTCGCCAGGCCCATCACCAGAAAGCTCATGGCGATGCGGTGGTCGAGATGGGTCTGCACCGTCGTATCCCGGCCGTTGGGGTGGCCGCCCAATCCCCTGCCGCCTGGTTTGCCGCGCACGGCAAGCGAAGCTTCGCCCTCGGTGCAGTCGACGCCGTTGAGCTTCAGCCCGTTGGCGACCGCCGACAGCCGGTCGGATTCCTTCACCCGAAGTTCCTCCAGCCCCTGCATCAGCGTCTCGCCCTCGGCGAAGCTGGCGGCAACGGCCAGCACCGGGTATTCGTCGATCATCGACGGCGCCCGCTCGGGCGGCACGGCGACGCCTTTCAGCTCGGAGTAACGAACGCGCAGGTCCGCGACATCCTCGCCGCCGGCATTGCGCGGGTTCAAGATGTCGATCTGGCCGCCCATTTCCTGCAGCGTCAGCAGCAACCCGGTGCGGGTCGGGTTCATCAGCACGTTTTCGATCGTGATGTCCGAACCCGGCACGATCAGCGCCGCCACCAGCGGGAAGCCGGCCGAGGACGGGTCACCCGGCACGGCGATGGTCTGGCCGGTCAGCTTGCCCTGGCCTTCGATGAAGATGTGGCGCACGCCGCGTTCGTCGGTCTCGACCGACAGGTTGGCGCCAAAGCCCTTGAGCATCTTTTCCGTGTGGTCGCGCGTCATGACAGGTTCGATGACGGTGGTGATGCCGGGCGTGTTCAACCCGGCCAGCAGCACCGCCGACTTCACCTGCGCCGAGGCCATCGGCACGCGGTAGGTGATCGGGGCCGCGTGCTTCGGCCCATGCAACGTGATCGGCATGCGGTCGCCGGGCGTGGCTTTGAGCACCTGCACGCCCATCTGGCGCAGCGGTTCGAGCACGCGACCCATCGGCCGGCCCGACAGCGAGGCATCACCGATGAAGGTCGTCTCCATGTCGTAGGTGCCGACGAGCCCCATGGTCAGCCGTGAGCCGGTGCCGGCATTGCCGAAATCGAGCGGACCTTCCGGCTGCAGCAGCGCGCCGTTGCCGGTGCCGCGGATCACCCACTCGGCGCCGCGTTTCTCGATATGCGCGCCCATCGCCTTCATGGCCGCGCCCGTGCGCATCACATCCTCGCCCTCGAGCAGGCCGGTGATGCGGGTTTCGCCGGAGGCGAGCCCGCCGAACATGAACGAGCGGTGCGAGATCGACTTGTCGCCCGGCCCGCGGGCCGTGCCGGAAAGGGCTGGTGACTTGCGGGCAGTGGCCGGCTTGGCAGCGGCGGCGTGAGACATGGAATTTCCCTGGACGGATTGCCGGCGTGCCGGCGCTTTTCATTTGTTGCGGCGGTCTCGTATCACGGCGGGACGAAATGGTCATCCCCATGCTCGTCACTCGGCGCGAGGCCTTTCAGTGCTTGGTTTTGTGACGCCGGCTTTTCGCTTTGACAGCGCTGCAAACTGTGGTTAAGGGGACCACTCTTTTATCGACGAGGCTTGCCGTGGCAAAAACCGAACTTGGCACAAAACGCATCGACCCGGAAACGGGCCGGAAATTCTACGACCTGAACAAAGACCCGATCGTCTCGCCCTATACGGGCAAGACCTATCCGCGCTCCTATTTCGAGGAAGGCAAGATCGCCGCCGTCGAGGAGGAAGAGGAAGTGGCCGAGAAGGAAGTGGACGCCGAGGAGGAAGAGGGCGTCGAGGTCGTCTCGCTCGAAGAGGCGGAAGACGACGCCAAGAGCGACGATCTTCCCGATCTCGGTGACGACGAGGATGACGTCGACCTCGGCGACGACGAGGATGACACCTTCCTTGCCGACGAAGAGGAAGAAGACGACGACGTTTCCGACATGATCGGCGTCGGCGACGACGACGACGAAGTCTGACAAAGGCTTCGAACGTAAGCGTTTGCCAGCTTTAACGCCCTGTGAAGAAAAAGCCGCCGATGAAGGCTTGATATCTGGGAATGGCGGGGTTAGAAGCCGCCTGCACTAACGGCGCGGTCTTCCAACCCGCGCCGATCTCTCGCCGGAAACGGCGCCGGCTGACTGCCGGGAGTGGGGCCATAGCTCAGTTGGGAGAGCGCTTGAATGGCATTCAAGAGGTCGTCGGTTCGATCCCGATTGGCTCCACCAGTTACCTTCCAGGGCAAGGAAACGCTTTGTTTCGGCGGGACATCTCCGACCTGTTCAACCGTTGCGACGCCTGATTTGCGCGATCACGGAGCGTCAGCGCCGAACTCGACGGCAAATCCCGCGTCGATCGCGCTTCGCGCAATGAGATCGCCAAGTTCCCAATCCGTGAGTTCGCAAAGCGGGAACATTCTCCTCACCTCCTGGCTCACCTCGGATATCGAAATGCACGGCCTGTCGACGGTGTCGATCAAGCAGCGGACAATCGCTTGGCGAACGTCCGACAGGGTAGGCGTCTGCGCGAGCGCAGGCATCTCCGCCCCCTACGAATGGAGTTGCGGCGCTACGCCATCGGCCGAGTTTGTGTCGAACGCCACGGGTACGCCGTGAACGAGGGATGCGGTCGCCAGCAACTCCTCCAACTCGCCGTCGGTAGCCCTGCATGCGGGTATGAGTGTTCGGATGGCGCGTATTGCCTGCGCAATGGAGAGAAAGCGTGCCTTGCCCCTGGAAAGAACGTAGGCTTCGGCGGCTCTTTCAACCGTGATGGAGTGAAAAGAGTTGGTCATCGAGAATTCCTCCCTGAACCCTGACCAACATGGTTTACGGCAGGACTTCGGTGGTCTTCAAGCCTATGTCCGGTTCCAGACAATCAGCCAGCCCCTGCGCTGAAGTGATGTTGCTCCTCCTCGCCATAGGCACCATCCGTGAGTTTTATCATTCCGGTACGGTCGACGATCGTGATCTCGCCGCGCTTGGCATGAACCAGCCCCCGATATTCGAGCATTTGGAGGGCGGTGGTAACGCCCGGGCGCCTGGAGCCAAGCATGGTCGCCAGAAATTCATGCGTCAGGTAGATGATATCTCCTTCAGCGCGATCGTTGACCATCAGCAACCAGCGGGCGAGCCGTTCCTCGATTTTGGAATGGCCGTTGACCAACGCCGTCCGCGACGACTGGATCAGGAATGCGTGGGCGTAGCGAAGCAGCGACGGGCGAAGGGTCTGGCTCTCGGCAATCGCAATGCGCAGACGTTCAACCGGCAGGCACCAGCCGTTGCTGGCGACCTGGATATAGGTTTCATTGGGAGATCGGTCCTGGCCGAGAACGACCGCTACCCCGGTCATGCCGTCGCGGCCGATGATGCCGACTTCGCTTTGCCGCCCTCCGGTCATGGCGGCGACCACCGACGCGATACCGGTTTCGGGAAAATAGACATGCTCGATCGGCTGATGCGCGATCTCCAGCCGGGCTTTGATGGCCAGTTCGACGTGATGCATCGACGGCCGTAAAAGCCCGAAATCCTCAGGCGTGAGGGTTTTCAGAACATGGTTGCGAAAGGTGGATTGAGGCATGGCTCTTCTCCCTATCGGGCAAGAGCATGTACCCTCTTACTGTCGGCTGCATCCGGACAAACGGCGGCCGATGGCTGATCTTACGCTTCATGCGCGGGCTTGGCAAACGACTGCGCCCGCTTGGAAAGCTAATTAAGCGTTGACGTCAAGCGTCCCGGGGGCCGCAGCGCTGCTAGACGCCGAGAAGGCTTCAGCCGAGAAGGTCCGCGGCGACTTCGAGCGTGTTGCGGAACGAGGTTTCGAGGTGGTGTTCCATCGCTTGTGCGGCGCCTTCGGCATCGTGCCGCTTCAAGGCATCGAGAATGGTTTCGTGCTGCTCGATCGTCTGTTCGCCATAGCCGGGCTTTGGAATGGCGAGATAGCGGCCGCGGTCCATCTGCGCCTTGGAGATGTCGACCGCTCGCCAGATCATCGGCAGGCCGCAGATTTCGGCGATGGTGCGATGAAAGACATCGTCGAGTTGGATCGCGGTGGCATATCGGCCGCGCGCGATGGCGAGCTTGTGCGCCGCCATATTGTCCTCCAGCAATTCGGCGGATGCCGGCGTGAGCTTGACGGCCGCGCGCCTGGCGCTCTCCATCTCCAGCGCCCGTCGGATGACGTAGGCCTCCTCGAGGTCGGCGCGGCTGATCGGCGCGACATAGGTGCCGGTCTGCGCCAGGATATGGACCAGGCCTTCGTCGCTGATGCGCTTTACCGCTTCCCGCACCGGAGTGCGCGAAACGCCGAGCGCTTCGGCGATGGCCACCTCGTTGATCACTTCCCCTGGCTTCATCTGTCCGACGACAATCAGGTTGCGGATCTTCTGATAGATCTGATCGCGCAACGGCAAAGCCCGATTGAGGGTGGAAGGGTCAAGGTCCATGGCAAATCCGTAGCGTTCGTTCACCAGAAATGATCGGAGTATATTGGAACGTAAATTGGAATGCACCAATGCGGAGGCGTCCCTGTCGACAATGGAGGGGGTGGCCAAGTCACTCGACGCCTGGAAGGAGGCCGCCAACCCTTCCAAGGCGGCGCAAGGACAACGTCAACGCGGTCGAGCCGGCCCTCTCCGCTCGCAGGCGGCGGGCATGAGGAAGAATTTCCAATTGCGTGCACGGATTTAGAATAAACTAACTCTACAGATTTTGTAGAATAAGCAATCTGCATGGGCGATCTGTTTCCTGCACAGGACCACGCCATGCCAGCATTTCCGCGTTTACTCTCAACCGTGCCGGAGCCGGGCCGCTACCACCGAACCACAGGAGGCAAGGCATGACCCAAGATGTCCCCGACCGCATCAAGGTTCTCTGGTTCCTGCCGACGCATGGCGACAGCCGTTATCTCGGCACGACCGAGGGCGGCAGGGCCGTCGATCTGCCCTATCTGTCGCAAGTGGCGAAAGCGGCCGACACACTTGGCTATTACGGCGTGCTGTTGCCGACCGGCCGGGCCTGCGAGGATTCCTGGGTGATTGCCTCGGCGCTGGCGCCCCTGACAGAGCGGCTGCGTTTCCTCGTCGCCGTGCGGCCCGGCTTGCAGTCGCCGACGCTTGCCGCGCGCATGACAGCCACGCTCGACCGCATCTCCAACGGCCGCCTGCTGATCAATGTCGTCACCGGCGGCGATCCGCTGGAAAACAAGGGCGATGGGATCTTTCTCTCGCATGCCGAGCGCTATGAGGTGACGCAGGAATTCCTCCGGATCTACAAACGGGTGCTGAGCGGTGAGACGGTCGAGCACCAGGGCAAGCATTTCCGCATCGAGGACGGAAGGTTGCTGTTCCCGCCGGTGCAGGCGCCCTATCCGCCGCTCTATTTCGGTGGCTCATCGGATGCTGGATCGGCAGTCGCGGCGCAGGAAATCGACAAATATCTGACCTGGGGCGAACCCCCGGCCGACGTCGGACGCAAGCTCGATGCCGTGCGCGAACTGGCCGACAAGGCCGGCCGCAAACTCTCCTTCGGCATTCGTCTGCATGTCATCGCCCGTGAAACCACTGAACGGGCCTGGGCCGCCGCCGCCAGCCTGATCAGTCGGCTCGACGACGCGACGATCGCTTCGGCGCAGAAAGTGTTCGGCCGCATGGATTCGGTCGGCCAAGCGCGCATGAGCGCGCTGCATGGCGGCAACCGTGACAAGCTCGAGATCGCGCCCAATCTATGGGCCGGCGTCGGCCTGGTGCGCGGCGGTGCGGGAACGGCACTGGTCGGCGACCCGGATACGATTGCCGAGCGCATCGATGAATACCGTCGCCTCGGCATCGACACCTTCATCCTGTCCGGCTATCCGCATCTGGAGGAAGCCTATCGCTTCGGCGAACTGGTGCTGCCGAAACTGCCGACCGATCATCCGGTCAAGTCGGCCGGGTCGTCGGTCAATACCGGGCCGTTCGGCGAGACCATTGCCGGTGACCATCGGCCGAAGTCGCTCGCCAGCGCCTCGTGAACGCGCTGCCTCCGGTCCGCCGATCGCGCGTCGCCATAATCGGCGGTGGTTTTTCCGGCGCGGCGGTCGCTTGGCACCTTGCGCGGGCGCATGGGCCGGAGCGCCTGTCGATCTCGGTGATCGAACCGCGTTCCGCGCTCGGCGGCGGTCTTGCCTATTCCAGCGATGAGCCGTCGCACCGCGTCAACGTCCCGGCCGTCCGGATGAGCATGGTTCCCGAAGACCAGCAGCATTTTGCGCGCTGGCTGGCGGGCAGTGGCGAAATCGAGCGGGACCCGGATGCGCTGTGGAAGAACGGCGACGTATTTCCGCGCCGGCGGGTGTTCGGTCGCTATGTCGCCGAGCAGCTCGCACCTTGGCTCGACTCGGGCGCTATTCGTCATGTCGAAGCACAGGCCACCCGGGTAATTCGAGCCAACGGCGCGGGCTGGACCGTACAGACCTGCGCCGGACCTGTCGCGGCCGACATCGTCGTGCTCGCCGCGACTCATCCTCTGCCGGCCATCCCGGCAGCACTTGCCCTGTTGGCTGAAGCACCTGGCTTCATCGCCGATCCCTACGCGCCGTCGGCACTCGCCGGGATCGGGCCGGAGGCGTCGGTCCTGATCGTCGGCTCCGGACTGACCTCGGCCGACATGGTGGCCGAGCTTGACCGCCGGGGTCATCGCGGCCGCATCCTGGCGCTGTCGCGCCGCGGACTGCGTTCGCGCGGCCACCCGGATATCAGACATGAGCCCTTCGGCGACTTTGCGTCGGCGCCGGCCACATCCGCACTTGGCCTGCTGAAGAACATTCGCGCCACGCTGGCCGCGGCGCGAGCCGCCAACCTCAACTGGCAGTCGGTTTTTGACCAATTGCGCATGCAAGGGCCGGTGCTGTGGTCCGCCCTCGCTCCGCCAGAGCGGGCAAGGCTGGTCCGCCAGCTGCGCGTGTTTTGGGACGTGCATCGCTTCAGGATCGCACCGCAGGTGGCTTCCGTGCTCGACCGCCGTCAGACCGCCGGCACATTCGACACCATTGCAGCCCGGCTTGTCGCGTCGAACGACGAGGGCGACAGCCTCGCGGTCAGCTTCCAACGGCGCGGACAGACGCACATCGAGACGGCAAGCTTCGATGCGGTCATCAACACGACAGGGCCGGCCCATGGGCAGGCGCTCCAGTCAAATCCGGCGCTGCGTTCCCTGACTGAGGCCAGTCTGATCAGGGCGGACGCATACGGGCTCGGTATCGAGACCGGCTTCGATAGTCGCGCCGTCGGTGGCGATGACAAGGCGGTTGTCGGGCTTTTCGTCGCCGGTCCGCTGGCGCGAGGCACCTTTGGCGAACTCATGGGCCTGCCGGAGGTTGCTCGCCATGCCCAAAGGGTCGCGGTCGAGATCGCGGGGCTGCTCGACACATCTTCTTCAGGCGGAGCGGTTGGCCCCAATGCCGGGGGCGTTGCGGTCGCGGGCTGACAACCGCAAGCCGGCATGGCCGGGCAAAATTGGTATTTCCGTCCCGCAAGTGCGCCAAAAACGGAAAATCCTCCTTTGTATATAAATTCCATAAACATAATAAATATAGCGACGTCCGGCTGCGGCTGGACCGATCAACAGCCTGACTGGGAGACAATTCATGGCACATGCAGGAACCGACGCGGTCAAATTCGCCTACTGGGTGCCCAATGTTTCGGGCGGCCTGGTGATCTCCGACATCGAGCAGCGCACCAGCCATTCAGCCGAGTACAACCGCAAGCTGGCACAGATCGCCGAAAAGGCCGGTTTCGACTACGCGCTGAGCCAGATCCGTTTCACCGCCGGCTACGGCGCCGACGAGCAGCATGAATCGGTGGCATTCAGCCATGACCTGCTGGCCGCCACCACGACGCTGAAGGTGATCGCCGCGATCCTGCCCGGCCCTTGGAATCCCGCACTGGCGGCCAAGCAGATTGCCACCATCAGCTACCTGACCAATGGCCGTGTCGCCATCAATCTCGTCTCCGGCTGGTTCCGTGGCGAATTCCACGCCATCGGTGAGCATTGGCTCGACCATGATGAGCGCTACCGTCGCTCCGAGGAATTCATCCGTGCGCTGCGCGGTATATGGACTGAAGACAGCTTCACCTTCCGAGGCGACTTCTACCGCTTCAACGAATACTCGCTGAAACCGAAGCCGCCGCGGCCGCTGCCCGAGATCTTCCAGGGCGGCTCGTCGCGCGCGGCACGCGACATGGCATCACGCGTCTCCGACTGGTATTTCACCAACGGCAACACGCCGGCCGAAATCGCCAAACAGGTCGATGATCTCAAGACCAAGGCAAAGGCCAGCAATCATTCCGTCAAGGTCGGCGTCAACGCCTTCGCCATTGTCCGCGAGACCGAGGACGAGGCCAAGGCGGTGCTTGCCGAGATCATCGCCAAGGCCAATCCGGAAGCGGTCAACGCCTTCGGCCACGAGGTCAAGAACGCCGGCAAGGCCTCGCCGGAAGGCGAGGGCAATTGGGCGAAGTCCTCCTTCGACGACCTCGTCCAGTACAATGACGGTTTTCGCTCCAACCTGATCGGCACACCGAGACAGGTTGCCGAGCGCATCGTCGATTTGAAGAGCGCCGGCGCCGATCTCATCCTGCTCGGCTTCCTGCATTTCCAGGAAGAGGTCGAGTATTTCGGCAAGCATGTCATCCCGCTCGTTCGCGAGCTGGAGGATGCCGGGCAGGCGGCTTCGCTGGCAGCGGAATAGTCATCTCTCCAAGGCTGCCGGGTAATCCGGCCAGCACCCGAATGAAGGTTTTCAAGCGCGCTCGATCTTTTCGGGCGGCATCGAGAATTCGTGCGCCTGCGGGCGAAATCGAGGACGATTGGAATGCCGTTGCCCAGCTATGCCATAGGCGTGATGGAAGCCTCGGTCTATGCGCCGGAAGTTTTCGCGCGCGGCCTGCCCTCGGCGCTGCAGCCGTCCGAAGGTCATACCGCACCGGTAACAGGCACTGCGGTGGCCACATCTCCGATGCTTTCACTCCAGGCCATCGGCCTGTCGTTCGGCGGCGTCGTCGCGCTGGCCGACATCGATCTGTCTGTTCGATCAGGTGAAATCCGCGCCATTATCGGCCCGAACGGCGCCGGCAAGAGCTCGCTGATCAATGTCATCAGCGGTGTCTACTGGCCGGATCGCGGCCAGGTCCAGCTTGCCGGAATCGACTATGCGCAGGTGCCGACGCAGCGGCTGGCGCATCTCGGCGTCGCCCGGACTTTCCAGAACCTTGCTTTGTTCAAGGGACTGAGCGTCCTCGACAATGTCGCCACCGGCCTTGCCTACAAGGTCCGTTCCAACTTCGCCGGCCAGGTGCTCGGCATCGGACGATCGCGCGGCGAGCGAGGTGAGATACGCAGCCGCGCCGATCAGATTCTCGAATTTCTCGACCTCACCGCCGTGCGCGATCGTCTTGCCGGCACGCTGCCCTACGGGCTGCGGAAGCGGGTCGAACTCGCCCGGGCGCTGGTCGCGGAGCCGCGCCTGCTGCTGCTCGACGAACCGATGGCCGGCATGACATCAGGTGAGAAAAGCGAAATGGCTGCTTTCGTGCGCGCAGCGCGTGACCGCTTTGCCACCACCGTCGTCCTGATCGAACACGATGTCGGCGTCGTCATGGGCCTGTCCGACCGTGTCGCCGTTCTCGACCATGGCCGCAAGATCGCCGACGGCACACCCGACGAGGTCCGCAACGACCAACGCGTCATCGATGCCTATCTGGGCGTCGCCTCAGACAATGAGGACGGGGCGGGCATATGATCGCCGACTTCGACTATCAGTTCTTCATCGAGGTGCTCGTCGGCGGGCTGCTCTCCGGCGTCATGTATTCGCTGGTCGCGATCGGCTTCGTGCTGATCTACAAGACCTCGGGCGTGCTCAACTTCGCCCAAGGCGCGATGCTGCTGTTCGCCGCCCTTACCTTCGTCAGCCTTGTCGAACGCGGTGTTCCGCTTGCACTGGCCTTGGTGGCAACGTTCGCCATCATGGTGGCGATCGGCATCGCCATCGAGCGCACGGTGCTGAGGCCGCTAACCAACAAGCCGCCGATCACCCTGTTCATGGCGACGCTTGGCCTGTCCTACATCATCGAGGGCGCCGCCCAACTGATCTGGGGCACGCAGGTCCATGGTCTTGACCTCGGCATCGAGGATGTGCCGCTGGAAGTCGGCGGCGTGCTGATCAGTCAGTTCGATATTTTTGCGGCGGTGGTCGCGGCCGGCATGGTTCTCCTGCTGTCGCTGTTCTTCCGCTACACCCGCATCGGCCTCGCCTTCCGCGCCGTCGCGGACGACCAGTTCGCCGCACTCGCGGTTGGCCTGCGTCTGCCACTGATCTGGGCCACCGTCTGGGCGGCGGCCGGCCTGGTCGCGCTGGTCGCCGGGCTGCTCTGGGGCGCCCGCCTAGGGGTGCAGTTCTCGCTGTCGCTGGTGGTGCTCAAGGCGCTGCCGGTGCTGGTGCTTGGCGGCTTCGATTCCATTCTTGGCGCCATTGTCGGCGGGCTCCTGATCGGCGCCAGCGAGAAGCTCGCCGAGGTCTATATCGGCGATTATTTCGGCGGCGGCATCGAGAGCTGGTTCGCCTATGTCCTCGCGCTTGTCTTCCTCCTGATCCGTCCTTCCGGCCTGTTCGGCCAGAAGCTCGTCGAAAGGGTCTGAGCCATGGCCGCGATTGCAAGCGACTTTTCCGCCGTGACTGTGCTGCCGAAATGGGTGGCCCCCGTACTCCTGCTCGCCTTCGCCTATGGCGTCGTGCCGCTGATCGGCTCGAGCTACCTGTTCGAGGCCATCCTGCTGCCGTTCCTGGCACTCAGCCTCGCCGGTGTCGGCCTCAACATCCTGACCGGCTATGCCGGCCAGGTTTCGCTGGGTAGCGCCGCTTTCATGGCGGCAGGCGTCTTTGCCGCCTATAATTTCAACCTGCGCGTCGAAGGCCTGCCACTGATCGGCAGCATTTTCCTCGCCGGCATCGTGGCCGCCGCGATCGGCATCGTCTTCGGCTTGCCGAGCCTGCGGCTGAAAGGTTTTTATCTGGCGGTTTCGACGCTTGCCGCGCAGTTCTTCGTGCAATGGGCGCTGACCAAGTTCAGCTGGTTTTCCAACAACTCTGCATCCGGCGTCATCGACGCGCCCAGGCTGTCGTTTTCAGGCTTCACACTCGATGGCCCCGTCGGCCGCTATTTCTTTGCGCTGACCATCGTCGTCATCCTGACCTTCTTCGCCTATCGGCTGGTATCGTCGCAGACGGGACGAAACTTCATCGCCATCCGCGACAACGAGACCGCCGCCCGCATCATTGGCATCCCGGTCTTGAAGACCAAGCTTCTGGCCTTTGCCATCTCGTCCTTCGTCATCGGCGTCGCCGGTGTCATCTGGGCGTTCGCTTATCTCAGGACCGTCGAGCCGGATGGCTTCGATCTCGACCGCTCGTTCCAGATAATGTTCATCATCATCATCGGCGGCCTCGCCTCGATCCGCGGCGCATTCTTCGGCGCCGCCCTGATCGTGGTCTTTCCGCTCGCACTGTCGCGCCTCGGCGGCTTCCTGCTTGGCGATGTCTTCGATTCGGGCGTGCTCGACATGAGCCAGCGCATCGTGCTCGGCGTCCTCATCATCCTGTTTCTGATCCTCGAACCCGACGGGCTGGTGGCCCTGTGGGACAGGATCCGAAGACGGCTCCTGTTCGCTTGGCAACCGACCTGAGCCCTCGCACTCCAGAATCCTATTCGAAGATGAACCAGAGGCCGGACCAAAGACGGCCCATACCGGGAGTACCTAGCCATGACCTTCCTCAGCACCATCAAGGCGGCGGCTTTGTCCGCGGCGATGATCGTGTCGGTGGCCTTGCCATCAGCTCATGCCGACGAACAATATTTCCCGCTGCAGAGCTATCGCGTCGGACCCTACGCGGCCGGCGGCACCGGCTTCTTCGGCGGCTTCATCGATTATCTCAACCTCATCAACATCCGCGACGGCGGCGTCAACGGCGTCAAGCTGACCTGGGACGAGTGTGAGACCCAGTATGAGGTCGAGCGCGGCGTCGAATGCTACGAGCGGCAGAAGAGCCATGCGGGTGCCGCTGCCTGGAACCCGCTCTCAGTGGGCATCGCCTATGCGATGATCGACCGTATCACCGCCGACAAGGTGCCGCTGATTACGGTCAACCATGGCCGCACCGACTCGACCGACGGGCGCGTCTTCCCTTACGTCTTCCCGCTGCTGCTCAACCCCTACAGCGAGACGTCAGGCATCGTGAACTATATCGCCGCCAAGGAAGGCGGCATCGACAAGCTCAAGGGCAAGAAGATCGTCGTGCTCTATCACGGCTCGCCCTACGGCAAGGAGACCATCCCGATATATGATTTGCTGGCGCAGAAATATGGCTTCACCGTGCAGCAGATCGAGGTGCCGCATCCCGGCAACGAACAACAGTCGCAATGGCTGACCATCCGCCGCGCCAAGCCTGCTTTCGTCGTCCTGCGCGGCTGGGGCGTAATGAACCCGGTGGCGCTGAAGACGGCGGTCAAGGTCGGCTATCCCGTCGACCACATCGTCGGCAATGTCTGGTCGAATTCGGAAGAGGACGTCATCCCCGCCGGCGATGCCGCCAAGGGCTACACCGCCATCACCACCCAGGCCTCGGGCAACACCTATCCGGTGGTGCAGGAGATCGTGAAGACCGTCTACGGCGCCGGCAAGGGCAATCTCGAAGACAAGTCGCGCATCGGCTCTGTCTACCACAATCTCGGCATCGTCAACGGCATCCTGAATGTCGAGGCGATCCGCGTCGCGCAGGAGAAGTTCGGCCATCGCACGCTGACCGGCGACGAAGTCCGCTGGGGCTTCGAACACCTCAAGCTCGACCCGTCCAAGGTCGAGGCGCTCGGGGCCAAGGACCTGTTCCACTCGATCAATGTCAGCTGGGACAACCACGAGGGCGAGGGCTACGTGACCTTCCAGCAGTGGGACGGCAAGAAGTGGAACGTCGTTTCCGACTGGATCGCGCCGGATTGGGCGCTGCTGCGGCCGATCATCGAGAAGTCGGCCGAGGCCTATGCCGCCGAGAAGGGCATCAAGCTGCGCACCGCCGACGATGCCAACGCCGTGACCACCAACTGATCTCCGGGCCGGGTGCCGTGGACACCATCCGCGGCGCCCGGCCCATCCGCAAAGCACGGAAACAGCCATGCCGAACGACGACATCATCCTGGCCGTGGACGCGGTCCACGCCACCTATATCAACGCCATCACGGCGCTGCATGGCGTCAGCTTCGAGATCAGGCGGGGTGGGATTCTGGCGCTGCTCGGTGCCAACGGCGCCGGCAAGACCACGACGTTGAAGGCCGTCTCCAACCTGCTGCCGGCAGAGCGCGGCCAGGTCAACGCCGGCTCCATCCGCTATGATGGCTCGGATGTCTCGCGCCGCAAGCCGGGCGATCTCGTACGCGCCGGGCTGGTCCAGGTGCTGGAAGGCCGTCACTGTTTCAAGAGCCTCACCGTCGAGGAAAACCTGGTCGCCGGCGGCATCGGCCGCAGCGGCCGCCGAGCCGAAATCAACGCGGACCTCGAACGGGTTTATTCCTATTTTCCGCGTCTCAGGGAAAAGCGCCGGACATTGTCCGGCCTCACCTCCGGTGGCGAACAGCAGATGACTGCCATCGGCCGCGCGCTGATGTCGCGGCCGCGCCTGCTGGTTCTCGACGAGCCCTCGATGGGGCTTGCCCCGCTCATCGTGCAAGACATCTTTCAGACGCTGAAAAAACTCAACCGCGAGACCGGTCTGTCGATCCTGGTCGCCGAGCAGAACTCGGCGGTCGCGCTTCGCTATGCCGACCACGCCACCGTGCTCGAAAACGGCGTCTCGGTCCTTTCCGGCGCGGCCGCCGATCTTCGCCAGCGCGAGGATATCAGGGCGCTCTATCTCGGCCAGCAGCCGTCGCCCGCCGCCAAGCCATCCCGTCTCCACGCCGTTGCCTGAACCGAAATTTGAAGGAGCAATGAAATGACCGTCTCGACCGTCAAGACAGACCATGCTTCCGCCGCCGTACCGCCGGTCGCAAGGCCCTCGGCACCAGCACACATCATCAGGGACGATGCGGAGGCGATCGCCATCGCCCATGCGCTCGCCGCCGAATTCGTCAAGGGGGCGTCCAGGCGCGACCGCGAGCGTATCTGGCCGGTTGCCGAGCTCGACGCCTTCTCCCAAAGCGGCCTGTGGTCGATCAATGTGCCGAAGGAATTCGGCGGGCCGGAACTGTCCTATGCGACGCTGGTCAAGGTGATCGAGATCATCTCGGCGGCCGATTCCTCAATCGGCCAGGTCGCGCAGAACCATCTCGGCGTCATCGCGGCCATCCGCACCGTGTCGGATGTGGGACAGCAGAAGCTGCTGTTCACCGAGGCGCTGAAGGGCACCCGGTTCGGCAACGCCTTTTCCGAGTTCGGTTCGAAGCGCGCCGCCGATTTCGAGACCCGCTTCACCGACGCCGGCGACCATGTCGTCGTCAACGGCCGCAAATTCTATTCGTCCGGCGCGCTGCTTGCCCATCTGGTGTCGATCGTGGCGCTCGATGACGAAGGTCGCGCCTGGTATGCCATCGCCGACCGTGGTGCGCCCGGCCTGACCGTTATCGACGACTGGTCGAGCTTCGGCCAGCGCACGACGCTCTCCGGCACCGTCATCATCGACAACGTCAAGGTGCCGAAGACGTATCTGGTGCCGGGCTACAAGGGCTACGACAAGCCGACCGCCGACGGCGCCATCTTCCAGATCATCCAGGTGGCGGTGGACACCGGGATCGCCCAGGCGGCGATCGACGAGACGGTTCACTTTGTCAGGACCAGGAGCCGCGCCTGGATCGACAGCGGCTTCGACAATGCCTGGGACGATCCCTATACCATCCAGGCTGTCGGCGACCTCACGCTGCGCCTGCACGCGGCGCAGGCGCTGCTCGAAAAGGCCGGCCATGCCATCGACAAGGCGGTGGCCGAGCCGACAGCCGAAACCGTCGCGCATGCCCAGATCGTTACCGCGGAAGCAAAAATCCTGTCGACCGAGATCGCCATCGCCGCAACGAACAAGCTGTTCGAACTGGCCGGCACGCGCTCGACGCTGGCCGAGCACAATCTCGATCGCCATTGGCGCAACGCCCGCACGCACACGCTGCACGATCCGGTGCGCTGGAAATACTCGATCCTTGGCAAATATTTCCTCAACGGCGAGAATCCGCCGCTGCACGCCTGGAGCTGATCTGCCGGAGGCGGACGGCGCGCGCTGCGGTCGACCTGGTCGTCGTCGAGTGGCTTTGCCCTGACGGTTATCCCCTTCGGGATGCCGGCGGCGGGTGAAAGCTTACGCGCAATTTACGACCATCGGTTACACCGGTTCCTGTCTGATTCGTTCGGGACAGGAACCCCATGAGCAAAGCCCTCACGACCTTCGCACTCGTCTCCGTCTTGACCGCCTTGCTCATGGCGCTGAGCCTTGCGGTGGCCCGTCACGGCTATCCCTATGGGGCGATCGGCGTCAAGCGTCTCGACGGCATCGCCGACGCCGGAACGTTCATTCCGCTTGCGGCTATTTTTTTCTTCAGCGCGCTGTTGATGATGATCCTGCCGATCCGCGCGGCCAGTATCGTCCTCCTCCATGCCGCCGATGCGATCTTCTGGACTGTCATTGTGCTGTTCGCCACCATCGTCGGCGGCCTGCTCGCCCGATGGGCATTCGGTCAGGGCAGCGCTCTTCTGGCGTTGTTGAACTGGCGGTTCCTGTTTGCCGTGGCGGTCGTCGGTTGCCACTTCGTCATGAACGAGTTGCGCCACAACGTACTGCTGCGCAGCTTGTTTTTCGTGATCTTTGCCGCCGCCACGCTGGCCTGCCTGTTCTGGTCGTTTACGCTTTAGCCGGAACCTACCATCCTATCGCCGCCTGTTCTTCGTTCCATGGCGAAGCGCTATTGGGATCACGAGTTCGGAGTCTTCGGGCTACCGGCCGCCGGAGACCGCTTTCGCGACGTAGCGCGAAAAATCCTCGACATCCGCAGCCGAAGGCTCCTGGCCGGTGAAGCTGCGCAGATACGCGGCAACATGCGGCAGGCGACTGCTCATCGGCTCGTTGAGTTCGAGCGAATAGTAGCCGATCTGCATGAAATAGAGCACGCGAGCGCGAACGAACGCGTCTTCCTCCTCATAGCCATGACGCAAGAACATGCCGCGGATGGCAGTGACGCGTTCTTCGTCGGCCTCGTCGAGCGCACGCCGGATGGTGGGGGAGCGGCGAGCCCATGCCCGGATGGCGAAATCCAGCCGGGGATCGAACAGCTTTTCGTCCACCCAGCATTCGAAAATGCTCATCACCCCGCGAATGACAGTCGTGGAAGGGCGTGTGGCACGCTCGACGATGAATCGGGTATTGGTCTGCCGCCAGTGGTCCAGCAATTGGTCGAGCAGATCCTGCCGGCTCTTGAAATACCAGTAGAAGCTCGAGCGCGAGACATCGAGTTGCTGGCCAAGCGTCAGCACACGGACGCGTTCGACGCCGTCCGAGATCAGGGTTTCAAGCGCCAGCTTCAGCCAGTCTTCGCGGGTAGCCTTGACGTTGCCGGTGGCGCCGGCGCGCTGGATCGTCGTTTCGATTGCTGCCATCTTGACGACGCATGACACGCCACACCAGGCAAATCAAGATTGTGGACATGCCTGTACAGGCGATCCGGCCTTGACCCGGAGCGCTGCCCGCCCATGTTAGCCGGATTGCTTGGCGACGCGGCTCCGTCGCCGCTGCCGCGAAGGCGTGGGTGCAGCCCGGGGACTTTTGTCGCGGTCTCCAGGCCCAGTGCGTGCTTTCCCGCAAGGCAATTGTCTGGCAAATACCACTTCAGACAGATGCCGCCGCGCGGCCAACAGCCAGGAAGGCAAGGACATGACAGCGTTTCGAAAAAACCTCATCGATGGTGAATGGGTCGGCGATGCCGGCTCCCGCAACATCAACCCCTCGGATACCGGCGACGTCGTCGGCGAATATGCTTCGGCGGGGGTCGAACAGGCGGGCCAGGCGATAGCGGCGGCCAAGGCGGCGTTTCCAGCGTGGTCCCGTTCCGGTCCGCTGGCGCGCCATGCGGTGCTGAAAAAGGCGGCCGACGAGATCATGGCGCGCAAGGATGAACTCGGCCGCAATCTGGCGCGTGAGGAAGGCAAGACGCTGGCCGAGGGCATTGGCGAGACCATCCGCGCCGCCCAGATATTCGATTTCTTTGCCGGCGAAACATTGCGCCTGTCGGGAGAGGTGGTGCCAAGCGTGCGGCCGGGCGTCGGCGTCGAGATCACGCGCGAAGCGGTCGGCGTGGTCGGCATCATTACGCCGTGGAATTTCCCTATTGCCATTCCCGCCTGGAAGATCGCTCCGGCGCTGGCCCACGGCAACACCATCGTCTTCAAACCGGCCGAGCTCGTTCCCGAAAGCGCCTGGTCCATCGTCGACATCCTGCATCGCGCCGGCCTGCCCAAGGGCGTGCTCAACCTCGTCATGGGCAAGGGCTCGGTGGTCGGCCAGGCGATGCTCGACAGCCCCGACGTCAACGCCATCTCCTTCACCGGCTCGGTGGGAACCGGCAAGCGCGTCGCGGCGGCAAGCGTCGAGCACATGCGCAAGTTCCAGCTTGAAATGGGCGGCAAGAATCCGCTGGTCGTGCTCGACGATGCCGATCTCGCGGTGGCTGTCGATTGCGCGCTGAACGGCGCCTTCTTCTCGACCGGCCAGCGCTGCACGGCCTCGTCGCGTTTGATCGTCACCGAAGGCATCCACGACCGTTTCGTCGACGCGCTCAAGGAGCGCATGGAAAAGCTGGTGATCGGCGACGCGCTCGACGCGCAGACCCAGATCGGCCCGGTCGTCGACGCCACCCAGCTCAAGCAGGACGAGGACTATATCGCCATCGGCGTCCGCGAAGGCGCCACGCTCGCTTTCGGCGGCGAACGGCTCGACCGCAAGACGCCGGGCTTCTATCTCAAGCCGGCGCTGCTGACCGAGGCCACCAACGCCATGCGCAGTTCGCGCGAGGAGATTTTCGGCCCCGTCGCCAGTGTCATCCGCGTCCAGGATTATGACGAGGCGCTTGCCGTTGCCAACGACACGCCGTTCGGCCTGACCTCGGGCATCTGCACCACGAGCCTCAAGCACGCCACGCATTTCAAGCGCAACTCCGAAGCCGGCATGGTGATGGTCAACCTGCCGACGGCGGGCGTCGATTTCCACGTTCCTTTCGGTGGTCGCAAGGGTTCGAGCTTCGGTCCGCGCGAACAGGGCCGCTATGCCATGGAGTTCTACACCACGGTAAAGACCGCCTATACGTTCGCGGGATAACCTGGCGCGCCGGCCGACCGCCGGCGGACCGTCGCCTCCTCTGGAAACGGACCGGTGCAAAGGGATGACATTGCAGGACCTGACCTGGCTCAACCCGCCGCCGCATCATGCCATCGAAGGTGATAGCGTGCGCGTGCGCACCGGCAAGGAGGCCGATTTCTGGCGTGAGACCTTCTATGGTTTCTGGCGCGACAACGGCCACTTCCTGTATCGGCGGGTCGAGGGCGATTTCACTGCCGAAGTGACCGTCAAGGGCGACTACGAGGTGCTTTACGACCAGGCCGGGCTGATGGTCCGGCTGAGCGAAACGCACTGGATCAAGGCCGGCATCGAATACACCGATGGCCTTGCCTATTTCTCCGTCGTCGTCACCAACGACACCTCGGACTGGTCGCTGGTGGCCATTGCCGCCGGCCCTGACGGCGTCAGGATCCGCCTGACCCGCCACGGCGAGGCGGTCCGCGTCCAGTATCTCGACGCTTCCGACGGTCATTGGAAGCCGGTGCGGCTCGCCTATTTCCCGACCTCGAAGATGGTCGATGTCGGGTTGATGTGCTGTTCGCCGCAGCGTGAAGGTTTCGAAGTCACGTTCTCCGGATTTTCGGTCGGTCCGCCGATTGCGCGGGATCTACACGACTGATCCTGGCAACCGGGCTCCGCGTGGCGTGTGCGAACGGACCGGTAGGACATTGCGGCCCCAAGGCCCTTCCATCTCTCGGCATAGGCCTGGAAGCGTTCGGGAACGCTATCCGTCTTCCACGCCCGGTGCAGGATCGGCGGGATAATCGGCAGCTCATGGGGTGATCCGAGACGGCTGGTCGTCATCGCCGTCATTATCCAGGGCCAGCCCGGCACGGACGGCATCGCGGATCGCCTGCGGGCCAAACCTTGCCCATACGGCCTGGTGGGCGCGCACGCGCTGCCTTGCCCGGCGCCCGGCGTCGCGTGAAAGTTGGATGGCCATGGCGGCCAGGCCTTCGTCGCTGGCCGACAGCAGCACCTCGTCGTTCTCGACCAGGCCCAGGCCCTCGGCCGCGAGCGGTGTCGCGATCACGGGCACCCCCCAAGCCATCGCCTCCAGAATCTTAATGCGCGTGCCCCCGCCCGCCCTGAGCGGGATGATGCTGAGATGCGCGCTGGACAGGAGCGGACCCACGCTTTCGGGATCTTCAACGAGCTCGACATCGGGCAACCCGCGCAGGGCCAGCACGGCCGGTTCCGGGCCGCGTCCGGCGAGAACCAGCTTCCCGCCGGGCAAGGCCTGGCGGATGCGGGGCAATATGGTCCGGGCCAATCGCACGGCGGCGTCGACGTTTGGAGGATAGCCGAGATGACCGATGAAAAGGATCACCGGAAAGCCGCTATTGGCCGACGGTTCCGGGGGCAGCACATCGGGAATCGCCTCGACGTTAGGAATCCCATTGGGAACGACATCGATGGGCATCGCGCGCCCGCCAAAGCGCATCAGCTTCTCGCGATCCTCGTTCGAGCAGACCCAGACCCTGTCGACAAGGGCGAGCGCCTTTCTTTCGAGATGCCTGATGCCAGGCACCGATGCGGCAACGGAAAGGCGCGATGCGGTCGCTTCGGCGCGTTTCATCTGCGCGGACAAGTCGGACTCGACATTGTGCATGTCGAGGATGAGCTGCTTTGCCAGCGATCGCAAAGGCCGCAGCAGCTTGAACAGGCCGATGCTCTCGACCACCACGGTGTCAGGGCGGAATTCGAGGATCAGTGCTTCCAGCCGCGCCAGGGCCGCGCGCGAAACGCGATGCTCCTCCCTTATACGCCACCATCCGATGGAAGCCGTCCGGGGCTCTCCCTCGATCGACAGCGCCTCGGTGCGGATCAGCGGATTGGGCGCGGTCATGGCGATGGCCCTGGGCCGCACCGAGGCCAGGCAGACCGGTCCGAACGCGGCCGCCGCCACGGCATTGCGATAGTTGCGCAGATCCGCGCCGGAAGTCGGCGGAAACGCCGGCTCATGGCACACGATCAGCACGCGTCGCCCGCTGCCGCGCGCCGGCATGTCGACATTGGGCCGCGCGCTCAAGGCGGACGCCCGACGCTTCGCGCCAGGAGTTGCGCAAGCTCTTTCTCGGACGACATTAACGAGGCCCCCGCAGCCACAGAAATCAGCTTCGACTTGTTTAGCCGAACCGTGCTTTCGTCAAGCGCTGGATCACAGTCTGATGCCCGGCGCGCTTGCCTTGCGGATCGGTCGCAATGCGGATCCGGCTGGGACCGAGCGCAAAGGCTTATCGCCTGGACCAGGCCAGCCAGCGGGCCGCCAGGCGCCTGCGCAATGAAGTGAACCGTGTCCGTCGGTAAGCGTCGCCCGCCATCTTGATGCCTTGCGCCTGTGTCGGGAAGGGATGGATGACATCGGCCAACGCATGCAATCCCATCCCCGAACGGATAGCGAGGGTCACGGCATTGATCATCTCGCCGGCATGGCTGGCGACGACCGTCGCTCCCAGGATGCGGTCGGATCCCTCCCTGACGTGGATCTTGACGAACCCTTCCTCTTCGCCGTCCATCACGGCGCGGGCGACATCGTGCATCAGGACCGTATAGGTCTTGACTGGAATGCCGTTGCGCCGCGCCTCCAGGGGATAGAGACCGACATGGGCGATCTCCGGATCGGTATAGGTGCACCAAGGGATAACGAGTTCGCTGAGCCTTTCGCGGCCGCGAAACAGGGCATTGCGCACGACGATGCGCGCTGTTGCCTCGGCGGTGTGGGTGAACTTGTATTCGAGGCAGACGTCGCCCGCCGCGTAGACATTTGGGTTGGTGGATCGCAGATAATCGTCGACCTTGATGCCGCTGGCGTCATAGGCCACGCCGGCTTCATCGAGGCCCAGGCCATCGACGTTAGGCGAACGGCCGACGCCAGTGATGATCTCATCGACCGTAATCGTCGTCGTGTCGCCATCCCGCATCAGGTCGGCGGCCTTCTTCTCGCCCTCCATCCGCACCGCCACCACTTCGGTGTTCAGCCGCACCTCGATCCCCTCGCGCGCCAGCGCATCCGAAAGGATCTGCGCGGCGTCGCGCTCCTCGCCGGGCAGGAACATCGGATCGCTCTGCGCCAGGATGACCTTGGCGCCGAGCAGGCAGAAAGCCTGCGCCGTCTCGCAGCCGAGCGGCCCGCCGCCGATGACGAGGAGCCGCGGCGGGCATTGCGTAAGATCGTACATGGTCTCGTTGTCGAGATAACCGGCCTTGGCAAGCCCCGGAATCGCGGGCCCGCTCGCATGCGCGCCCGTCGCGACCAATGCCTTCTTGAAATGCAGGGTCCTGTCCGCGACCACGACGGTGTCCGGTCCGGCGAAGCGCGCTTCGCCGAAATAGAGGTCGATGCCCTCGGCTGCGACGGAAACGGCCGAATTGGCACGGCTGATCCGCTGCCGTATCTGCCGCATCCGTGTCATCGCCCGTTGAAAGTCGACACGAAGGTGGTCTGGCGGGTCGCCGCCAAAGCTCTCGGCATCGCGCATATCGGCATAGAGCCTGGCCGTGCGGATAATCGACTTCGACGGGATGCCGCCGACATTGACGCAGGCACCACCGATCAGCCCGCGTTCGATCAGCGCGACCTTCGCGCCAAGGCTCGCGGCGTCACGCGCGGCGGTCAGCCCTGCCGGCCCGGCCCCGATGACAACGAGATTGTAGGGGCCGTTCGCGGTCGGGTTCTTCCAGTGCGCGGGATGCGCGCCCCTGATCAGTTCGACGTCGTTGCTGTCGACGGGGAACACGGCGGCTCTCGTCGATTCACGCGACATCGAGCCCTCCGGATACCGGCCGCGACAGCCATCCGCCGGTGAAACCCGCCTTGCCCAGGCCGCGACGGATATGGGGATTGGAACGCATCAGCCCCCAGATCAGTCCGGAACGGTGGTTTTCGATCATCATCACCGCGATGCCCTGGTCGAGCCCGTAATGGCCTTCCGAGACCCAGCCGTTGCGGCCGAATTTGCGGCGGTTGGCCAATGTCGGATTGAAACCGCTCGGCAGGCGGAAATCGTCGAGAACCTCCGGATAACGATCGACGAGGTGACGCAGCGCCGCCAGGCAAATGTCCGGCGCGAAAGGCAGCGACGCCGGATAGGACCATGGCGCGATTGTCCCGTCATCCGGTCCGAAAGGCGCGCCGCGCGCGGCATAGCCGGAAAACCGGTGGGGCCGCCGCTCCACGCTGGCGCGGAAGCCGCCCGGTCCGTCTCCGGCCGAAAGACCCCACAAATTCTCGCCGTAGCCGTCAAAGCCGTAAGGGTTGTGCCGGGCGTAGTCGCGGTGAAGGTATGTCGAGCGGCGGCTGTTTTCGAAATAGTCCGAATTCTTCTCCCGCATGAAAGCGTCGCGGATGCCGGCGAAATCGATCCAGGCATGCGAGAACTGGTGCATGAACAGCGGCCCGCCATAGAGCACGTCGTGGTCGTAGATGTTTTCCCATTGATAGGTCGCCGTCCAGGCCTCGTAGCTGTCGTCCGAGGTCGGGCGGTCCGGAGAAGCCATCGACAGCACATAGAGGATCGTCGCCTCGTTATAGCCTTCCCAGCCATAATGCAGAAAGCCGCTCCTCGGCTTCCAGCCCTGGCGGAGCGTCGGGCTGCTGCCTTGCGCCCATCGCCAGTCGACGCGCCTGTAGAGCGCCTCGGCCAGGAGGCGGATTTCGGCTTCGTCGTCATTGTCGTCGGAAAAATACGCGCTCGCCACCAGCATGCCGGCGATCAGCAGGGCGGTATCCACCATCGACAGTTCGCAGCGCCAAACGCGCAAGCCGCTCCTCATGTCGAGAAAGTGGTAGTAAAAACCCTTGTGGCCGGTGACGTCGTGACCGCTGCCTTGCGTGCTGGTGTGGAAAAGGCGTAGCGCCGCAAGGGTCAGGCGGGCAGCCGCGTCGCGCGTTATCCAGCCACGTTCGACGCCGATCGGATAGCAGGACAGGGCAAAACCGACGACGGCGATGCTGCACGGCGAATTGGGCCGCGACGTGTCGGCGACCAGCCCGTTGTCGGGGTTCACGTTCTCCAGGAAATAGCCGAACGCGGCGCGTTGACAGCGGTCCAGCAGTTCGTCATCGGCCAGCGCGGCGGGATCTGCTCTAAGCAATCGATAAAAACTCCAGCCTGATGGCAGCAACGCCCTGCGCAGGTACGGTGACATCGAACAGAAGGGTATGATCGCTGAAGGCGATCGCTTGCGGCTGTTTCGGCATCGCCGAGGCCGCATGCAAATGCTCTACCATTGCTCGGCTCAGGTAATCGGGACTTCCCATCGTCGCCCATAGCGCCTTGGGGTTGGCATTTGCCGCATCGACGCGTCGGATGGTTACCATGTCGGGCCGCCGTGCATTCTCAAGTTGAATCTGCACGGTCTCGTTCGCGATCGGATGCCGCGGCAAGGCGAAGTTGGAAATCAGCACGGTCAACGAATTTCCGTCGCGCACACACCAACTGTCGACGGTGGGATGATTGCCTTGAGTCGAGAGGATTTCGGTTCCAAGGCCATGCAGCATTTCGAAGGCACGGTAAGCCGGTTTGGCGACGCCGTGAAGGTTCATCAGGCCGAAACCACCATGAAAGGGCAGGGATGGAAAATAATTCTCTTCGAAAATATCCGAAAAGGTCCAGTAGCTGTAGCCCTGAACCAGCCCTCTCGCCTCCATGACCGTCTTGACGATGAAGGCGGCGGCATAGGGCTCGTCGTGCATGGGATCGCGCGGGTTCGACGATGTGCACCATTCGGTGTAGTAGAGCGGACGGTCGCCTGTCTGCCGTCGCGCGGTGCGCGCCTCCTCGCGCAGGACGCTTCGAGTGCTTTCCGAGAGCTGGGCTTCGGTGTCGTCGCCAGGCTGGCCGAAGGCATCGGTCGGATAATGGTGCGTGCTGACGAAGTCCGCGGGAAGACCGTTCTGGCCACAGTATGCGATGAACTCATCGACCCAGGCATTGTCGGCTGTGGCTGGTCCGCCGACCTTCAACTGCGTGTCGACGGATTTGATAGCTCTAGCCGTGTAAGCATACAGCTTGAAATAGTCCTCCTGTTTGCCGCTGCCGAACGCCTCGAGATTGGGTTCATTCCAGACCTCGAAGAACCATTGCCGCACCTCGTCGAGGCCGTAGCGATCAACCCAGTGAGCGACGAGCTTCGAAATCAGCGTCGACCACTGGTCGTAGTCCTTCGGCGCGCTGACATTGGCGCGATAGCGGAAGACGATCTTTCCGGACGACGACAGCATCGTCGGCGTGAAACTCAGCTCGACGAAGGGGCGCATGCCGATCGACAGCAGGAAATCGAAGATCTGATCGGCATTGAAGAACGAATAGAGCGGCTTGTCGTCCTGGTCGATGAGCGTGCCCATGTCGTCATCGAGCAGCCCGTGAAAACGGACATGGCGAAAGCCGAGTTCGTCATGCGCCCGGCGCATCTGCGCCTGCCAGTCCGCGCGCAGGGCGAGTGTCGCGTGGCCGCTGCCGACCGTATGTTCCCAGAAGTGGGGGAATTCCTCTCCCTGAACGCCGAGATCGCAGCGAAAGGTCACACCCGTGGAACTGTCTGAAATATTTGCCGTTTCTACACCTTCCATCACCGACTATACGTCGGCGATCGCATATCGTTGCCTGCTCACGCGGATTTGTAGTGCATCAGTAGGTGGCGCGGCCGCCCGAGACGTCGAACACAGCGGCCGTGGTGAACGAGCATTCCTCCGAGGCGATCCATGAGATCAGCGCCGCCACTTCCTCGACCTCGCCGAACCGCGCCATCGGTATCTTGGAGAGCATGAAATCGATGTGCTCCTGCTTCATCTGCTTGAAGATCGCGGTGCGCACGGCGGCTGGCGTCACGCAATTGACCGTCACCTTGGTTTTGGCGAGTTCCTTGCCGAGCGACTTGGTCAGGCCGATCACCGCCGCCTTCGAGGTGCTGTAGGCGGAAGCGTTGGGATTGCCTTCCTTGCCGGCGATCGAGGCAATGTTGACGATGCGGCCATAGTTGCGCTCGAGCATGTGTGGCACCAGCGCCTTGTTGCAGTAGAAGACGCCGTTGATGTTGATGTCGATGACTCCACGCCAGTCCTCGACCGAATAGGACCAGGTGGTCATGTTGGGGCCGGTGATGGCCGCACTGGTGACCAGTATGTCGACCGCGCCGAAGGCGTCGATCGTCGATCGTGCGGCGACCTCCACACTTGCCGCATCCGCAACGTCCAACGTCACTCCACGCAGGCCGGGAACAATGGCTTTCGCCTGCTCGATCTGTGCGGGATCGCGATCCCAGACGCAGACGCGCCCGCCTTCGTCGGCGATCCTCTGCGCGACCGCCAGTCCGATGCCCGAGGCACCCCCGGTGATGACCGCCGACCGGCCTGAGAAGCGCCCCGCGAAATTCATTGGCATGTGTTCCCCCTGGTCATGTTGGCTGAAGCCGCCCCGCGTGCTGGCCGGTCTTGGGACTGTGAGGTGACCGCCGACCGAGTTCAAGCCGGCATGCGGCCGGATCGTCTGGGCCAATCGGCCGGATTATGGCGCGGTTCATTCGAGTTGGTCGCGCAGCGCTTCCACCATACCCACCACGGCGAGGCCGATATAGGCATGCGCATGGACTAAGGAAACCTCAAGGGACGCGCCTCGTTCCTGATGGGCAGTCGGAGCACATGACCGATTGGCCCGTCCACGGCCGAGATCTCTCGGCGATCGCCGCGCTGTAAGACAAGGTGACCGGATTTGCCATTGAGCACGGGGTGCGATAGGTTATATTGCACTGCACAATGGAGGCGCCGTTTCTTGTACGACCCTGTTTGCGGATATGCCGGCTGGTTTGCGGCCTGCCGGTCCTGGGTCGTGTCGACGGGACCGTGAGATGAAAATTCCCAAATCCCTGCTCGTCGATCCCGAGAAGAATTCGGTCTATGGCAGCTTTGCCGTTGCCGTTTCGATCTGGGCGTTCTCCTATTCCGTCATTTTCGGCCAGGTGCTGATCCTGGCCTATTATGCCGTCTGGCTTCCGCTTATCCTGGTCGACTACCGGCGTTTCCTGCGGCAACTGTCCAGCGCCTGGCTGCCGCTGCTCTTTGCGGCCTATGTCTGCTTTTCCATATTCTGGTCGCAGGCGCCCGGCGTCACCGCCAGAACGGCGGTCCAGTACTTGTCCCATATCGCCTGCGCCTATGTCGCCGCACGCACCGTCAGCGTGCGCACCCTGACAATAGGCGCCCTGGTCGGCATATTCTTCGTCCTGCTCTATTCGCTGAAAGTCGGCGCCTATTCCGAGGACGTCCTCGACGGCACCTATAATTTCGTCGGCGCCTTCGCCTCCAAGAACCAGATCGGCTTCGTCGGCTCGCTCGGCATCTATTTCTCGGTCGTGTTCCTTGCTTTCCTTCGGCGTGGCCGGCTGAGTTTCATGCTGACCGTGCCGGTCGTGCTGTTGTCGGCCTATGTGCTGGTCGTCTCGCATTCCGCCACCTCGATGGCCTCGATACCGGCGGTTCTGGCGCTGGTGGCGCTTCTTGCGATGAGCAAGCTTTTGTCGCGACGCTACCGCCGGGTGATCTTCCTGGTCGGCGCCGGCATGATCGTCGTGGTGGCCATCGTCGCCCTCAATCTCGGGCTCATGGACTTCGTGCTTGGCATCTTCGGCAAGGATTCGACGCTCACCGGGCGGACCTATCTGTGGGAGCAGGGCTGGAACGCCGCGATGCGATCGCCGATCCTTGGCGTCGGCTATGCCGCCTATTGGGTGCAGGGCTTTGCCGAGGCGGAGCGGCTGTGGAACGAATTCTACATCAGCACCCGCACCGGCTTTCATTTCCACAACACCTATGTGGAAGCCCTTGTCGAACTCGGCTTCACCGGGGCGGTGCTGATATCGCTGATCATGCTGCGCACGCTCCTCGGCCACATCGCGGCGGTGGTCTTCAAGACATGGCAGGCCGAATCGGTGGTTCTGATCGGCGTGATGGTGCTGCTGCTCATCCGCTCCTTCGTCGAGGTCGAGATACTCAACCCCTACATCATGGGTTCATTCCTGATGTATTTCAGCTTCTTCAAGCTGGCGAGGCTGCCGGTCACCCGCACGCGATGGTCACCGGCTTTCGAGCCGGGGGATGCCAAGGCCGGACAGGCAGCCTGGCCTCACCGTCCCGCGGCAGCCGAGTAATGATGAGAGTCCGCTAGTCTAAAGCCATCGCGGGAAAACCGCGTAGCGGTTCCGTTCGGGATTGCGTCAACAGCCATTCTGATTTTCCGGTGCTGAAAATCTATCAGCAAAAACCTCCGCCAAGCAGGCTTGGCTGAGGCTCAAAGTCTTGCGCTATGGATAGAACGCGGCGAGCCCGCGATCTTCCGCGTTTCTACTGGCTGGCCAGCGGCGCCAGCTTGATCTTGATCACATCGCCAGGCAGCACCGGTGTGTCTTCCTTGGCGGCGATTTCGCTGGTCTTGCCGTCGACATTGCGCACCAGCGAATAGAGCAAGGTAGGTTGCTGGTCGTTGGTGATGGCGGCCGTCGTCGCCGGATCCGTGGCCTGGGCTATCAGGCCTTTTTGCATATTCACCTTCAGCGCGGCCTCGTTCAGGTCGGCTTCGGTCTGCTGGCGATCGGCGGCAAGGCTCGAACTCAAGGTGTTCTGGGCGTCGATGGCGTCCTGCGTCGCCTTGCTGATCGCCTGCTTGGCGGTCAGGATGGCTGTCTCGTAGTCCAGGATCTTGCCCTGCAGGTCGGTAACGGATTGCTGCGAATCCAGAAGCCTGGCATTGGCCACCAGTCCCTTCTGGGCCAGCGGACCGATGCTGGCCAGCTGTTGCTGGGCCAGGTCGACCTGCTTCTGCTGGTTGACGATCTTCTTCTGCAGCGATTCGATTTCGGCCTGCAGCACACCCTTGAGATCGTCGAGCGCCTCGAGCTTGAGCTTCAGCGCCTTCTGGTCGGCGGTAAGGATTGTCATCTCGTCGGCGACGATGGTCGGCAGCCGCGGATCGCCTTCGACCTCCTTGGGTGCCTCAAAACTCGTCTTGCCGGCCATGTCGGCGTCGATGCGGGCGCGCTTGACGATCAGCCGAACGCGCTGGTCGTCGGAGATATCGAAATTGCCCTTGGCGGTGACCAGGTCCTTGCCGAGCTGGGGACCGTAGTCGGCGTTGCGCCTGATGCCTCCGGCGACGCTGATCGCTTTCAGCACCGTAAGATCGGGCACAAAGGGAAATTGCCCGGGATTCTGCACCTCGCCCGAAATGTAGAAGGGCCGGAACTGTGCCATTTCGACCGAGGCTTCGGGCTTGTCCGACAAAGCGAGCTTGTGCTGCAGCGCCTCGCCGATCGCCGCGGCGACCTCCGCCGTGGTCTTGCCGGCCGCCGGCAACTCGCCGACGAAAGGCACCGACAGCGTGCCTGCCGGGCCGATCGTATATTGGCCATTGACCGACGACCAGTCGCGGAACGTGCTTTCGACGGTCTGCCATTCGGCGATGCGGATGGTGAGCTTGTCCTGGGAGCCCAGACGGTAATCGTCGGCGGCGGCCATCTGGGGAAAAGCAAGCGACATCGCAAGGCAGGTCGCCAGGAGCCGCGAGCGGCCGGAAAACGGGCCGCTGCCAAAGGCTTCGAAAATGTCTATCTTCAACTGAGCGTTCCGATCCGTTTTAGCCCCATCGCCCGATGAGCTTGCCGCCGGATGCCTTGATCCTGCCGGCCGATCAGTAAGAGCCGCGCGACATCCAGACGGCCGGCACTGTTCTGATGATGATGCGAACGTCCTCGAACAGCGACCAGTTCTCGACATAGTGGCGGTCGAACGCGACGCGGCTGTCATAGGAAACGTCGTTGCGGCCGCTGACCTGCCATAGGCCGGTCAGGCCGGGCCGGGACTTCAGATAATAGACAGCCGCGCTGCCATAGATTTCCAGTTCGTCCCGGACCACCGGGCGAGGCCCCACAAGGCTCATGTCGCCCTGGAGGATGTTGATGATCTGCGGCAATTCATCGAGGCTCAGCTTGCGCAGCACCGTTCCGACGCGGGTGACGCGTGGATCGTTCTTCAGCTTGCGGGTCGCTATCCATTCCGCATTGGCCTCTGGATTGGTCGCGAGATAGGCCGCCAGCACCTTGTCGCCGTCCGGAACCATGGTGCGGAACTTGAGGCAGGAGAAGAGCCGTCCGCCGCGCCCGATTCGGCGGTGACCGTAGAAAACCGATCCGCCATCGGAGAATTTGACGAGCAGCGCTATCATGATGAACAGCGGGCTGAGCGCGATCAGTCCAGCCAGCGAACCGACGATGTCGAAACTCCGCTTGATGAGGCCGCCGATCGGCGGCGGAAAGTCGGTGTCGGCCTGCGAAAACCCCGCCGTGGCCGACTTGGCAATATCCCTCATACGGAAACTCCATGCGTTGAACGAATGGTTTACCGCACGATACCAAAAAAATGCTGCAGCGCAACACACAATTTCCCACGCCGCTGAAATAGTCGCGTCATGAATTGACTAAATAATAAGCTCGCGCTGCACAAATTTCGAAATGTTTAGCACATTTGTGACAATAAATGGGCAAGCATAAAAAAATTCAGACGTTTTTGGGGCGCTTTGTGGGCGACGCGTTCCCATTGTCGGGATCCGGAGCATACGAGTCCTTAATGACGATGCTATATTCTGGACTATTCACCTAAAATACCATCTAATATTACGCGTTGTACTCCAGATTTACAATGGCTGCAGGTTGAGTGAAATGCGGCCGGGTGCGTTGCAGCATGGCAGAGTCGAACGCGTAAGCTCAATCAAAAATATGTGCGGTTGCCCTTGCCGCCTTCTGCTCGCCTTAATAGAATTGCAAATTATACCTGTCACGGTGGCGACAGGTTGAAAGGCCGGAAGCAACCGGTCGAGAGCGGGTGGTTTAACAAGCCCGCATCACAAGGGACGGCGCTCGGGTGGGGCTATCGTTGGATATACCCGAGCCGGTTTATGGGCTGTTGGGTATGTCGCTTCCAAAATTCATCGTTGGGATGCTGTTCGCGCTCGCGATCGTCGTCGCCTGGTCCTGGCTGGGTGGAGCTTCGCTTGGCACGACACTGCTGCGTGTCATCATCTGCGCGGTGGTCATCCAGGCCGGTTATTTCGCGGTCGTCTATGCCATGATCGCCAGGAGCGCGCCAACGCCGGCCGACAGGCTGCGCGAAGCCGAGAGAAAGCAAAACTCCACCGAAGTGCCCGAGGGCGAGAAGCTGGGCAGCGTCCGGCGGGGGCTGCATTAGATCCACGGGGACATCATCGTCCTCAGGCCACATCGGCGGGTTCGGTCTCCGACTGTTCTCCCGACAGCATCCGGGACAACCGGCTCCCCGGCTTCGCCTTCAACCGCTGATATTGCCCGACCTCCACCACACGACCATCCTCCATCGCCACCACCCAGTCGGCGAAGGCGATCATCGACGGCCGGTGCGCGATGGTCAGGATCGTCATTGCGCCGCGCAGGCCGTCGATCGACCGGGCGATAAGCGACTGGTTCTGCCAGTCGAGCGCGCTTGTCGCCTCGTCCAGGATGAGCAGTGACGGCTTGCGCAGCAACGCGCGTGCCAGCGCGATGCGCTGGCGCTCGCCACCCGAGAGGCGCACGCCGCGGTCGCCGACCACGGTATTCAGCCTCAGGTCCAGTCGGTCCACGAAGTCGCCGGCGTGAGCGGCGCGCAGTGCCTTCCACAAGTCGTCCTCGCTGGCCTGGGGCGCGGCAAGGCGCAGGTTCGCTGCGATCGTGTCATGCAGCAGGAACACGTCCTGCGGCACATAGGCCACCTGATCGCGCCAGCGGCGGCGATTGCCGGCATCGAGCTCGACGCCGTCGACGAGGATCTTGCCGGTGGTCGGCTCGAGCAGCCCGAGCAGCATGTCGGCGATCGTGCTCTTGCCTGACCCGGACGGGCCGATGAGCGCCGTGACCTTGCCGGCCGGAAGGCCGAAGGTGATGTCGCTCACCACTGCCTTGCCGGCGCCGTCGTCATAGACAAAGGAGACGTCGCGAATGTTCAGCCCCGTATCGAGGGTCAGCTTGCGGGCATCCGTGGATTCGACGTGGCCAGGCTCCCGTTCGGCGTCGAAACGCGCCTGCAGGTTGCGCATTGCCGTATAGGCGGGCAGGTTGATCAGCACCTGCTGGGCCTGCGTCTGCATGTCCATGAAGCGCGGCGCGATGCGCATGAAGACCAGGAGCAGCACGACGATCTCGGCCAGCGACAGGTGGAAGCGGACCAACGCCACATAGATGAAGACGCTCAAGCCTACGACGCTCGCCACCTGGAATACGGCGGTGCCGATCGAAGAGTTGCGGACATAGGCGATATTGTCGGCCTTCATCTTTTCGAGCGTGACCCGCAGCTGCGCGAAATAGCTGGCCTCGACGTTCAGGCTCTTGGCCACCTTGATGCCGCCGAGAAATTCCGAGACCGTGCGGTACTGGTCCTGGCGATTGGTCGTCAGGATCCGGCCGAAGGCGGTGGCTCGCGAGCGAAATGGCTGCAGCGCTATGAACATGACGATGCCGATGACGACGGCAAACGCCGTCATGACCGGCGAGATGAACATGGAAATCACCAGATAGCCCGCCAGCAGCACCGCGATCTGCACCAGCATCAGCAGGGCAAAAGCCGCCCCTTGGACACGGTCTATGTCGCCGGTCAGGGCATGGTCGAGATCGGAGCCGCGCATGCGCGTGAACACGCCCCAGCGCGCCTTGCCGATGCTCTCGAACAGGTTCATGCGCAAGCGGTTGATGAAATCGAAGAGCAGCCTTGCCATGTACACCGACTTGAAGCGGTTGAAGGCTGCCTGCACGGCAACAAGCCCGACCAGCGCGCAAAGCACCGTCGTCAGCTGCAGCGTTCCGCCGGGCACCAGCCAGCGCACAAACTCGATATTGGGCAGCCTTACCGCGAAATCCTGGTCGGCACGGCCGACCAGGTGCAGCAGCGGCACCAGCAGCAGGATGGAAACGCCTTCCGTCAGGCTGCCGAGGATCAGGAACAGCAGCGCCGTCCAGGTTCGTCGTCCACCGATCCGGGCAATGACCGCGCCGAATGCCGCGACATCGCGAAACAGCGACAGGCTGAAGACCGATGACCTAGGCATCGCCAGCCAATTCCTTTTCGATCAGCGCCACAGCCTCGCCGATCCTGTCGATGCCCGTCGGAACGTCCAGCCGGCACACGCCGACATGGTTAGCGATCGCTGAACAATGGCGAAGATGCATCGCCGCGAAATCGCCGGAGAGCGCCGCGCGGCCAAACCGCGTCACGTAGGAGAATTTGATGATGGCTGGCAAGGCGGCGATTTGAGGCAGGAGGGTGATCCCCGCCCCTTCGCCGCGCTCGAGGATGTAAATCCTGGCCGCCGGCACCTTGTTGCCGGAGAAGGCGCCGTGCAGGCGATGCTGCATCTTCTCGATTGCCGGATGCACTTGCGGTCGCACTTGCGCTTGCCCAAGCGAGATTGCCGCCGCGGCATCGGCGGCAAGCTTGATCTGCGGAAATCCCGGAACGATCATCGGTTCGTCCGGGTTGGTGAGATCGAGCGCCACGACGTCGTCGGTGAGCAGGTCGTGTCCGGCCCGGATCAGGGCGCTTGCCGTCGTCGACTTGCCGGCGCCCTTGTCGCCCATGAAGATGGCGCCCCTGCCGGCCACCGCGATGGCGCTGGCATGCAGCACCAGCAGGCCGCGCTGGTGCAGCAGCAGCGCCAGCACTGGCCCCAGCAACGGGAAGGCAAGCAAGGCGTCGTCGACGCCGGGCGCCGGCTGGACATCGATGCGGCGGGCGTCGCTGATCAGGAATGCGCCGACGGCCTCCCAGGCCAGATACTGCCGGCCAGGCTCGAAACGGAAGACGGTCGCTGCCTTCGCCGAAGGCTTGGGCATATCGATCGGGCCGATGACGATCTCGATGTCGGCCGTTGCCGGGTCCGCCGGCTCCAGTTCGGGCAGCCACACGTCGGACGCGATGAGCAGGCCGTAGGCGCGGTAGTAACTTCGTTCTCCCGCTGTCCTGTCGCGGTTGGGAAGACGGTCGAGATCGCCGGCGAACGGCTCATGGCGAGACATCATGCGGGGCTCCCGCCATGCTGGACCTGCCGCAGCCACAGCGACAGCGACGCCGAGCGCCAGACATACTGGACATCGAGCGGTGCCGCCTGGTCCGGCTGGCGCAGCAGCCGCGCATAGGCGGCGTTTACTTCCGGCAGGTTGACATAGGGTGCGATGCGACCCGCATCGCCGACCAGCAACTGCTCCAGCAGGTCGCGATGGTTGCGCACCATGCCGTTGACCAGATTGGCGGTGAAATCGATCTTGTCGCGC
This sequence comes from Mesorhizobium sp. CO1-1-11, assembly GCF_020164995.1. Taxonomy (NCBI): domain Bacteria; kingdom Pseudomonadati; phylum Pseudomonadota; class Alphaproteobacteria; order Hyphomicrobiales; family Phyllobacteriaceae; genus Mesorhizobium; species Mesorhizobium sp. CO1-1-11. The sequence goes on along the minus strand of NZ_JAIUHE010000007.1, from coordinate 153,106 downwards.
CGCCACTGTACCGCCGCCGGCAGGATGCCTTCCATGGCCCGGCGCAGCACGTAGCGGCCAAACCCATGACGGAGCTTCTCCTCGCCCGGCAGCCCCAGGCAGAATTCCACCAGCGGCTTGTCCCAGAAGGGATACCGCGGCTCGACGCCGAAATTGGCGGCGGCCTTGTCCAAAACTTCGAAAGAGTGCGGAACATAGCCGTTGGACAGGATCCAGCGGTGGCTGAGCGCGTCGCTGGCTTGGACGCCGGGCGGCATGTAGCCAGCCCGATGGAACCGGTCGATGAGCTCGGTTCGCCTGGCAAGGTCCGGATTGATCAGGTCGCGCCAGCTGCGGCCACGCTTCGATCGGGCAGGCCTGCGCATCCTGTTCAAGGCTCGGTTCCCCAGCTGTCTCAGCCTGGCGATGCGCCAGGCCGGCCCGTAAATGGTCAGGAACTGGAAATAGAGGCCGAGCGTGCTGTCGCCATAGGTGTTGGAGGCGCTGCGGACCTCGCGCCAAAGGTCCAGCCACCTGCCGCCATTGGCAAGCTCGTGCAGATGGCCATGTCCCTGTGAAACGACCTCGTCGCCGCCATGGCCGTCGAGCAGCACCTTGATGCCCTTGGCGCCGGCCGTTCGATAGATACCGCGGGTCAGCGTCAGGCCCGGCGCCAGGAACGTGCCTTCCTGTTCCTCCAGCACCCGTTCGAATTCAGCGAAGGGCGCATAATTGCCGACTGGGATGAACGTCGGATCGGCTTTCCGCTGATCGAGCACGGCATCGATGAATGGGCGCTCGTCCATCGAGGAACCCTTTTCGAACACGAGCGAGAAGGTCGGTAGCCTCGGCTTGCGCTCGGCCGCATTTTGCACTCCCGCCACGCAGGCAATCGAGGATGAATCGAGGCCGCCGCTCAGCATCGCGCCGATCGACGGACTTCCTCGCATGCGGTTGCGGACCGATTGCGCGAACAGATGGGCGAATTCCTCCGCGGCATCCGGCTGCGGCGCTCGCTGTGATGGTTCGATCTGCCAGTACCGGCGCAGCACCAGACGTTGCGCGGTGACGGTGAGGCTGTGACGCGCCGGCAGGGCGAAGATGTCGCTGTAGGGCGTGGACTGCGGGTCATCGGGCAGCCCGGCCAGGAATCCCGAAATCCGGTGCTCGCTGAGTCGAGCACCGACCCCGTCGAGGCCGAGCATTGGCCCGATCTCGGAGGCAAAGGCAAAGCGGCGTTCCGCTGCGTGGTAATAGAAAGGCTTGACCCCGAAATGGTCTCGCGCGCAAAACAAAAGCTGCCGCTCGGCATCCCAGATGGCAAAGGCGAAGTCGCCTTGCAGATGCACGGGGCACGTTTCACCCCAGCGCAGATAGGCCCGCATCAGCAACGCCGCATCGGCGACTGAGTTGTCCCTGATGCCGAGCCTTGCGAGCAGCTCGTCGCGGTTATCGAGCCGGCAATCGGCGGTGATGGCCAGCTTGCCGCCGGCCATGGTCAGCGGGCCGGGGCCGGCTTCGTCGGTGGTGTTGAGCCAGGCATGGCCAAGCGCGACGCCGCTGTCCTGCCACCACGAGGTTCCGTCGGGACCACGATGGCGCATGCGCGCCAGCATCTGCTGGATGTCGCTCGCCGCTTCAGCCGGCGCGGGGCCTTGTCGCAGCAGGATTCCGGCTACGCCGCTCATCGGCTGCCGTGGTCGATCAGGTGGGCGAAACCATCGACGGATCCGCCAAGCACGATGTGGTCATCGCTGACCAGCCAGGCATGCGCCTTCAATTGCTCGCCCGTGCCGCGCTCGATGCCGATGCGGATGTTCGACGCATTGCCCTGGCGCGCGAGGAGGTATTGGCCCGACAGCGCCTGGGTCAGGCAGGTGGCGCCCGGAACGAACCGTGCGGCGGCCGCAACCCCCCAGGCGACAAGCCGCAACTCGCCCATGCTGGCACACTGGTGCGCGTTGAGCCGCGTCACCATCCCGCGCACGCGGTTGTAGGAGAACAATGTCAGCCCGAGCCGGACGGTCGTGACCACCAGCAGACAGCGGCACAGGAAAAGCGCTTCCGAGCCACTCAACGACAAGATCCTGGCCAGGCTGCGCCTGCCAGGTCGCTGCTTCATCGGCCGGGGATTTCTCTGCGTCACAGGTCTTTGCCGCACAGCCATGGCCTTCTGCGACGCCTGCCTAGACGAGTGCCTCATGCTCAAGCCTCGCAAGCCCGTTTTCCGCCAGGCCTTTCAGCAATGCGTCGACGTCGGCCTTGCAGCGTTCGGCGTCGACATTGTAGCGAGCGAGGACGGCGCTGCGGATGTCCGCGATCGGCTTGGGTTCCTGGATCAATTCCCAGATGAAGGCGCCGACACCGTTGAGGCTGTAATAGATATTGGACTTCAGGTTGAGAAGCGCGAGGCCATCGCCGAATTCGCAAGCAACGGCGTCCTTGGTGGCCTTTACGCAATCGTGCTCGGATGGGTTCCAGTTCATCCTAAAACCTCGTTTGCAACACACGGTCTACGCGTCATCAGGTTCAATGGAAAGTCGGGGATTTTCATCCCCGGCTCCATTTCATTGTCTTCGATCCCGGAGGCCCAACGTCATTCCTCCAGAATCAGGCTGGTCTCAGGAGAACGTCAGGTCGCCAATCGGGGTGTGCGCGGGAAACGACGCGTCGATTGCCGTGCTGCCACCACCGCCTTGGGTAATGGTTTCGATTGAACCATGTACTGTCAGGTTTGGCGTTTCGTACTCATGCTTTTCAACATTCTGTTCCATTTTACTCTCCATAAGGACTGGAAACGGCCTGTCGATTGCCGTCAGCACTTTCATGCTGCATCGCAATAGCTGCACAGCAACATTTATGAGTCAAGCCTGATTTACCGGTCGTTAATCAATTATGGGTTGCGGACGTCACCCCGCGTGTAAGAAATCCACCTCTTTCGAGATGAAGCCGGGTGTGATTGCCCCTCGTCACAGGAGATTCCGTAAACCATTGATTTTGCACAAACAAGAGGAAGCCATGCTTGGCCATTGCCATTGGACAACGCCGAAAGATACTCAACTTTCAGCTGATCCCATCGATGGCCCGGCCGAAGCGCTGCGCTAGGGTAGGAATTCGTCCATACATCTCATCCCCTTCCGCGAAGCCGGCAAACGCTATGGTTGTAAAATTTCGCACTGCGAAAGGAAGGGCTTTACGGCGCCGCCGTTTTTGACGATGCTTTGCTTAGCAGCTGCAGCATGCGCTTCGCGCAAACCGCTTTTTGGAGACTGTGCGCTCAATGGCCTTGCCGGAAAGCTCCTATGAAAGACTGCGCGCCACCGACTGCGCCGACGAGATCGCTTATGTGCGGGCCTGCTTACGGTTATATTTCGCGGGGCCGGCCGCCTCGGCCGGTGAAACGTGGACGCCGGGCCTTTCCGACGCTGTCGTCACTGATATCGCCAGGTTGAACAAGGTCGGTACCTTCGTCTTGAAGGCGCTGTCGCGTACGCCGGCGCATGAGAGGCCGGCCGAACTGTTCCAGTGGCTCGAAACCTATCGCAGGAGGACGGTGTCGATGAACGCCGCCTGCCTGATGGATTCGATCGCCATTCACGAGGCGCTGCTCGACAGGCGGATTGATTTTGTGTTCCTGAAAGGGCCGTTCCAGCAGCATCTGCTTTACGACGATCATTTCATGAAACCCTCGGGCGATATCGATATTCTGGTTTCGCCTGCCGGGTTCTTGAAGGCACGCGAAGCGTTACGCTCGATCGGCTACGAAGTATCGGGCAAGTCGCGTTCGGTCTGGTGGGTCCGCTTCCTCGGCGAACAGCACATGATCCGTGGCAATGGGTCGAAATCATCCACTGTCGACCTTCATTACCGGCTTCAGCAGCCCGGCTCGCCCAGTCCGCGCGATGCCGACGGGTTCCTGCGGCGAAAGCGGCTGGTCGAGATCACCGGCGCCGAAGTCCCGTTCACGTCGGCTGCCGACACGCTGATGCTGGCCTGCATCAGCGTCGCCAAGGCACTGTTCAACCGGGAGCCTTGCGCCGGCTACGTCTGCGATATCAGGGCCAGCGCCAGCCGTCTCGGCCACGCCGATCAGCAGCGTGTGCTCGATGCGGCGGTGAGCCAGGGGCTGGAGGACACGCTGCTGCTCGGCCTGCGTTCCGCCGATGTGCTGCTCGGCGGCACCGGCACGCTTCTGTCGGAGCGGGCCAAGCCGATCCTGTCGCGCATCGGCAATGAAGACCTGCTCAACATGGTCATCGCGCCATGGCTGTCGTCGCTGCGCGGGCCGCAGCGACGCACGGTGTTGTGGGAATTGTGCGGCCGGGCTCCGGTCCGTTACCTTTCCGAGGCCGGTTGGGCGGCGTCGGCGGACATCAGCCGCCGCATCTTCGAACGGCCAGCCGGCCCGTGAAGGCGGCGAATATCGAACGCGTACAGGGCGAGGGCAGATCGGAACCTGTGCAAGAGGCAATTCCATGTCGATGACGAAATCCCAAGTCTGCGTGATCATCGCGGCCAAAAACGCGGCGCGAACGATCGCCGTCGCCATCGCGTCCGCGTTGCGCGAACCGGAAGTCGGGGAGGTCGTCGTCGTCGACGATGGCTCCACGGACAATACGGCCGAGGTCGCACGCTCCGCCGACGATGGCAGCGGCCGGCTTGCGGTGATGCGCCTCGACGTCAATCGCGGCCCTTCTTTTGCCCGCAATGCGGCGATCGCCGGTTCACGAGCCCCGTTCATCAGCATTCTGGACGCCGACGATTTCTTTCTCGAGGGCCGGTTTCGCAACCTGTTTGTCGGCGCCGATTGGGATTTCGCCGCCGACAACATCATGCTCATCAGGGATGACGCGGCTGGCGATGCAACCAAAATCGTCGCCCCGGATTTTGCCGCCGATCCGGAATTCCTCGATTTCGAAGGATTCGTAGAAGGCAACATCTCCAGGCGCCGCGTCCAAAGAGGCGAACTCGGCTTCTTGAAGCCGGTGATCAGCCGTGCCTTTCTCGACCGCCACGGGTTGCGCTATGACGAGAGCCTGCGGCTAGGCGAGGACTACGAGCTTTACGCGCGAGCGGTCGCCCACGGGGCACGGTTCAAGGTCATCCGTTCCTGCGGCTACGGCGCCATCGTCCGCGCCGATTCACTCAGCGGCCGCCACAAGACGCAGGATCTGAAGCGGCTGGCCGATGCCGATCTGGCGCTGCTGGCGATCGACAGCCTGCCGGAAGGGTCGAAAGCAGTGCTACGGCGGCACGAGCGGCATGTGCGCGACAAATACCGGCTGCGCAATTTCCTCGACGTGAAGGCCGAGCGGGGCCTGGCTTCTGCCGCGGCCTACGCCTTCGCAAGCCAATCCAACCTCGTCCCCATCGTCCAGGGCGTGGCCTCCGACAAGATCGAGGCGCTGTTTCGCAGTGTTGGCCTGGTCTCCAGGAACAAGCACGTGCCGCCGCTCCGTTTCCTGATGGCTGGAACCAGTACCGGCAAAGGACGGTAAGGCGCGGTGTTACCTGCCGACCGCGAGGCCGCCACGCAACCATTTCCATCGGATTTATGAGTTTACGAATTGGGTGGTTGCCTCGCGGCTCTGGGGATGGCAGTCTATGTTGCGGTGCAACAAATTAAACGACCAGCCGAACTGGCCCCCGATCGGACTGGTGCGAAGTCTCTCTTCGTCAGAGGAGTTGGGCGACGCGGTTACGAGTTTTCAGCCCCGGTTGCGGGGATCGGCCAGTGGCCTGGCCTGAAAGCCGGTCCAGGAAGCCGGCGATGACGGGAATTTAAGTTCATGGCCTCGATATTCGGCTTCAGATCAAGGGATCCGGCCCGCGACAGGCAGACCGACGTTGCGCGCCTGGACCGGCTGGCGAAGCTGTTCGAGCAGATCGCCGCCGAGATCGAGGCGGAGAAAACCGGCTTGGAGAGCCGCTACCGCAAGGAGGCGACCAACGCGGCCTTTCTGGTCGAAGCCATGGAAAACGGCTCCGCCTCCGATCGCCGCTCGTCCGAAGTCAGCGCGTTGACGCAGTCGATCCTGAACAGCGAGCGCCGCATCGCTGCGCTGTCGCGCCAGGGCGGTAGGATGCGCGAGCTCCGTCATTCGCTGGACGTGGTCTTCGACGAGAATACGAGCACCGATCCGGCGGCGGTCGACCCCGCCAGGCAGGCGGGAGCCGGCCGAAATTGAAGGCGGCGGCGCGGGACCGTTACGGCGAAGGTGATGCAAGGCTGGACGTCGGGAGGGTGATTGAAAAGGTCAAGGTTGGCCCGTTTGGAAGCGGTTCGAACGTCGACTTTGGGTTGGGGACACAGCGCAAAGGTGAGTCACTCATGAATTCGGATCCAAAGACCATGTCCACGACAGCAATAGACGCCCCTTCAGCCCTGCATTTCTGGCGGCGGTCTGGTCTGGCGGTCGCTTTGCTGCTGGTCGCTCTTGGCAGCCTGCCGGCAACCCCGTCTCATGCGCAGGATATCCAGTCCGCGCCCTCTTTCGTCGACGATTTCAAGAATTTCGACCGCGAGCGCTGGTACGTTTCAGACGGCTGGTCGAACGGCAGCCATCAGAATTGCACCTGGTCGAAAGGCTTGGTCAAGCTTTCCGATGGCGTTCTTTCGCTCGGATTCGCGAAGCAGAAGACCAAGGATCGCGAGTTCGCCTGCGGCGAGATCCAGACCAAGCAGCGTTTCGGCTATGGTACCTATGAGGCGCGGATGAAGACCGACACCGGCCCCGGCCTCAACGCGGCTTTCTTCTCCTATATCGGCCCATCCGACAAACAGCCCTGGGACGAGATCGACTTCGAGATCCTGACCAAGGACACCTCCAAGGTGCAGGTCAACGCCTATATCGCCGGCAAGGGCAAGAACGAGAAGCTGGTCGACGTGCCGGGCGGCACCGACAGTGCCTTCAACGACTATGCCTTCGTCTGGGAGAAAGATAGCCTGCGCTGGTATCTCAACGGCCAACTGGTGAACACCATCACCGATCCCGCGAAGCTGCCCAGCCATGCGCAGAAGATCTTCTTCAGCCTTTGGGGTAGCGACACCATGAAGGGCTGGATGGGAGCGTTTGCGGACCCGGGCCGCAAGCTTTCGCTGCAGGTCGAGCGGGTCGCGTTCACCGCGCTGGGTCAGCCCTGCCAATTTCCGGAATCGCTGGTGTGTAGTGTAAAAGAGCTGGGAAAGACGAATTGAACCGGCAGGGCCGAGAAGCGGTCCGCTGCCCTGGATGGGAATGAAACCGAATGAACTTGACGGTGTTTGGAATTGGCTATGTCGGCTTGGTGCAGGCGGCGGTGCTTGCCGAGGTTGGCCACCAGGTTGTTTGCGTCGATATCGACGCAAACAAGGTGGAGCGGCTCAATCAGGGCCTCGTTCCGATCTTCGAGCCGGGTCTTGAAACCATCGTCAGGGAGAATCACGCCGCCGGCCGCATCAAGTTCACCACCGATGCGGCGGCCGCCGTCAGGCACGGCGAAATCCAGATGATCGCGGTAGGCACGCCGCCCGGCGAAGATGGTTCGGCCGACCTCAAATATGTGCTGGCGGTCGCCGAGACCATCGGCCGCGAGATGGATACCGCCAAGATCGTCGTCGGCAAGTCGACCGTGCCGGTCGGCACCTGCGAAAAGGTGAAGGCCAGGATCGCCGAGACGCTGAAGAAGCGGGGCCGCGAGGATCTGAGCTTCGACGTCGCCTCCAATCCCGAATTCCTCAAGGAGGGCTCCGCGGTCGCCGACTGCATGAAGCCCGACCGCATCATCGTCGGCACGTCGAGCGAGGAAACCGAGGCGGTGATGCGCGAACTCTACGCGCCCTTCAACCGCAACCACGAGAAGATGATCGTGATGGACGTGCGCAGCGCCGAATTCACGAAATACGCCGCCAATTGCATGCTGGCGACCAAGATCAGCTTCATGAACGAGATGGCCAACCTCGCCGAGCAACTCGGCGCCGACATCGAGGAAGTGCGCCAGGGCATCGGCAGCGACCCGCGCATCGGCTATCACTTCATCTATCCGGGTCTCGGCTATGGCGGCTCGTGCTTTCCCAAGGACGTCCGTGCCCTGATCAAGACCGCCGAGGGCGTCAAGTACGACGCCAAGCTGCTGCGCGCCGTCGAGGAGCGCAACAATGACCAGAAATCCGTTCTGTTCGACAAGGTGCACCGCTATTTCAAGGGTAACCTCAAGGGCAAGACCTTCGCGCTGTGGGGCCTGGCCTTCAAGCCCAACACCGACGACATGCGCGAGGCGCCCGCGCGCGTGCTGATGGAGGCGCTCTGGAACGCCGGCGCGGCCGTGCAGGCCTATGATCCCGAGGCCATGCAGGAATGCCAGGCCATCTACGGGCTGCGCGACGACCTGCTGTTGTGCGGCACCAAGGAGGCGGCTCTGCGCGGCGCCGATGCGCTGCTGATCGCCACCGAATGGAAGAGTTTTCGCGCACCGTCCTTCGATGCGCTGAAGGATGCGCTGACCACGCCGGTCATCTTCGATGGCCGCAACCTTTACGATCCCAAGGTCGTGGCGCGCCACGGCATCGAATATCACTCGATCGGCAGAATGGCGGCATGAGATCGGGCGCGGAGAGCCGAAAGCAGGATCGGGCCAAACGCCCGGCGTAGAAGGAATTGTAGCTGATGGTGCTGGACGTAAAGCCCGAGCAAGCCACCAAAGATCATTTCGATGTTGTCGCGATCGGTTCCGGCTTCGGTTCGGCTTTCTTCCTGCATGAATTCGCCAGGCGGCGTAAGGCGCGCATCCTGGTTCTGGAGTGGGGTCGCCACAACACGCATGAATGGCAGCTTGACCAGAACGTCAACACCGACATAGACGACGAGACGACCTACAGCACCAATTCCGACAAGCCGTGGAATTACACGATCGGGCTGGGTGGCGGGACCAATTGCTGGTTCGCGCAGACGCCAAGATTCCACCCCAATGATTTCAGGCTGAAAAGCACCTACGGCGTCGGCAACGACTGGCCGATCAGCTACGACGATGTCGAGCCGTTCTATTGCGACGCCGAAGACATCATGTCGATCTCCGGCGATCCCGACATGGCGGCGATGCTGCCGCGCTCGAAGCCCTTTCCGCAGCCACCGCATCGCATGTCGACGCCGGACAGGATGATGAAGGCGGCCCAGCCCGACCAGCATTTCGTCATGCCGACCGCACGGGCGCGCGTGCCGACCGCGCAACGCAGCTCCTGCTGCGCCAATCTGCGCTGCTGGCTGTGCCCGGTCGATGCCAAGTTCACGGCCAATAACGGCCTTATGCATGTCTTCGAGCATCCCGACGTTTCGGTCTGCCTCGGCTCCGAAGTGCGGCGGCTCGACCATGTCGGCGGCACGGTCCGTTCGGTCGCCTTCGTGCATGAGGGCAGGGAATATCAGGTCAGCGGCGACCTCTTCGTTCTCGGCGCCAATGCCATCCAGAGCGCGGCGATCATGCTGCGCTCGGGCCTGGGCGATGAATTCGTCGGGCGCGGCCTGCATGAATCCTATGGCTGGAATTTCGAGGTCTATCTCGACGGCGTCGACAATTTCGACGGCAGCACCATCACCACCGGCCTGAATTTCGGCCTCTATGACGGTCCGCACCGGTCCGAGCACGCGGCGGCCCTCGTCTATTTCGAGAACCGCTGGCAGCACGGGATGCGCGCAGAGAAGGGCCGGCTGCGCCAGGCGCTGCCGCTGGTCGTGGTCACCGAGAACCTGCTCGATCACGAGAATTTCGTCACCCTCGACGAGGATGACAACGCCTTCGTCTCCTTCAAGGCGCCGTCGGACTATGCCGTCAAAGGCATGGCCCGGGCGCTGGACAAATTGCCCGGACTGCTTGCCCCGTTGCCTGTCGAACGGCTCTTCGACCGCGGCATCCGGCCAACGGAATCGCACGTCCAGGGCACATTGCGGATGGGCACCGGCCCGGCTGATTCGGTGATCGACAGCAACATGATCCATCACCGGTTGAGAAACTTGGTCGTCGTCGGCACCAGCACCTATCCAAGCTGCTCCTGCGCCAACCCGAGCCTGACCGCGGCAGCTTTGTCCCTGCGCGCGGCGAGCCGGATGGCGTGACGGGAAGGGAAGGAGGTAACCCATGATGGAAATCTCACGGCGCTCGGTCTTGGCCATCATGGCTGGTGGAGTTGCATCGACTGGCGTGGCCTTCGCGGCGGTGTCTTCGTTTTCGGACGAGGACCTGGTTCGCGTCACGCTCGAAAAATACCTCGGCGGGTTGAACATGCGCATCGAGCACCTGCAGCAGTTCGTGCTGGAGTTCCGCAACCGCAATCCGTGGCTGTTTCCCAGCGAAAAACTGGGCGACGCCGTCACTTTGCTCGAGACGGTGAAGCTCGGCCAGGCACGCAAGTTGTTGCCAAAGCGGAAGCAGCGCGACCTCCGGCATTTCGACCGCTGGGTCGTGGCCGAATTTCACATGTTGACGGACTACGCCTCGCGCAGTTCGCCTAGTGATCCCATCCGGTTCACCGGATGGCAGCCATGCACAAATCCGTTCGCGACGCTTGATCCGCCAAAGACTGCGTGAGGCTGCACTTGACGCTGCCGTTCATCGGCCGTGGGCATTGAAACGCGATAGACGAGGAGCCAGGACCATGAAAGTTCTCTTTGCAGGCGGCAATGGCTACCCACCGGAGTTCAGCGGCGGCGTCCAGTCGAGCACTCATCATCTGGCCGAGCAGTTGATCGAGCATGGGCATGAGGCCGCGGTGCTCGCCGCGCTGTTTGGCGATGGTGTCTTCGGCTTCAAGGCGCGTGCCAAGATGAAGCTTTTGCGCCAGCCGGCGGTCGTCGACAGTTTTCCCGGCTACCCAGTGATTCGGGCGTGGTTTCCGTGGGAGGCGGCGGCCTTCGCCGTCAACAGGGTCAAGCCGGATGTGGCGGTGGTTCAGTGTCACAAGTCGGTTCCACTCGGCAAGGCGTTGCAGGCCAAGGGCGTGCCGCTGGTCGTCTACCTCCGCAACGTCGAGTTTCACGAGCTTGGGGGCGACCTGCGCGACCTGCATTCGGCGCTTTATATCGCCAATTCCGAATTCACCGCGCGTACCTACGCCAGGGAGTTCGGCATCGAGGCGGCGGTGATCCCTCCGACCATCAATCCGGCCCACTACAGCACGCCGACTTCAGGCCAGTTCGTCACCCTGATCAACCCTTATGAGGAAAAGGGCTTCGAGCTTGCGGTGCGGATCGCCGCCGCGTGCCCCGAAATCCCGTTCCTGTTCGTCGAAAGCTGGAAGCTGGCGGACGATCACCGGGCACGCATCGAACAGACGATCACGCCGCTCGGCAATGTCACGCTGGAGAACCGCACCAGTGACATGAAGACGGTCTATGGCCGCACCCGGATCCTGCTGGCGCCCAGCAAATGGGAGGAGGCCTGGGGGCGGGTTGCCTCGGAAGCCCATTGCAGCGGCATTCCGGTCGTCGGTTCGCGCCGCGGTGGCTTGCCGGAAGCGGTCGGCCCTGGCGGCACGGTGCTCGACTATGATGCCCCGCTCGCCGAATGGGTCGCGGCCGTCAGGCTCTTGTGGAACGACAACAAGGAATATCAGCGGGTCTCGGCCCTCGCGCGCGGCTTCGCCGGCCGGCCGGAACTCGACCCCGACCGTCAGTTCGTCACCTTCTTCTCGATACTGGACAGAGCGGTGCAGCAGCGCGCACGCCAGGCCGCGTAGCCAAGCAGCGACCCGATCGGTTCTGCATCAGGCTGGGCGCTTGACCCTGTTCTTCAGCGTTTCATAGCCGCGTGCACCGAGCAGGGCGCGGGCAATGGTCTTGGCGGCGCTCTTGCGGCCCTCCTGCGAGTTGACCTGGCGCAGCCTCGCCGGCAGGTTTCGCGCGGCCTGGCCAAGTGCTGGCAGCGACAGCGCATCGGGAAAACTGACCATGTGCGTCTCGACGCACAGGACCGGTTTCCCCGACAGTTTGGCAATCCTCAGCGCCTGGGCATGTTCGCTTTCGATGAACAGGATGGCGTCGGATTTGCGATAGAAATCGGCCTTGAAACTGCCATGCGCGCCAAGCCGCTGGCGCTCCGCCTTGCTCGGCAGATCGAGCATGATCAGCTTGTCGTACTTGATCTCGTGCTTGGCGAGCCACGCCTCCGTCAATGCACGGTATTTCTCGAGCCGGCTGGTGACCAGCCAGCCGATCTTGTGGGTCACGGCATGAAGCGGCCGCGCCTCGCTGAGGAATTTTTCATAGGCAGGCCCGTCGTCGTTCTCGGCCTCGGTCGGATCGAGACACAGCACCCCGTCAATGTCGACACAGCATTGCGCCAGGAATTTGTGATGCATGAAGTTCCACTGGAACATGCGCGGATGCGGCACGACCTCGAACACCAGATCGGTCTCCTGATGCTCCGGCTCCAGGCCGAAGACGGCGGCAAAGGTGTAGTCAGCCTCGATACCGCCGCTCTTGATGCGGGCACGGGCGTCGCGCATCGCATTACCGCCGGCGATGCTGTCGTCGATCACCAGCACCTTGCGCATGTCCGAAACCTTGCGGTCCAGGGCCGCGCGGCGCTTGGTGATGCCTGACGTGTAGACCCTGCCTTCGAGGAAGGAGTCCAGGTCGGTCATCGGAATGTTGGCCGCAAGGCTGACCAGCGTCGCCGCCAGCACGCCGCTTCTGGGCACGCCGACCACCAAGTCGATGTCGCGTGGCAGCCGGTGAAGGTTGCTCACGATGGCGTCGTTCATGTCGGAGATCGATCGGTAGTGCATGGATCAGGCCTGATGCTCGGGTGGGATATGGAATAGACGACAAAGGCGCCGAAATTATTGCGCCTCGCGCGGCGTCGCCCCCGGCGCCCTTGCCGGCAGCATTTTCAAGGCCTCCCGCAAGGCTTCGCGCCCGGCGGCGAAGGTCAGCGCGACGACGATGGTGATCGCGTAGGCCAGGATGACGCCGCTTGCCAAGGCGACGACATGCTGCTGCGGCAGCATCGGCTTGACCAGCCAGACCGCCCCAAGCGCCAGATGCGCGCCAATCACGAACGGCGCTGCCGTGCGCAGCACATGGCTGGCTCGCAGCGGTCCGCTCTTGCCGACATAGAGCCATAGGAAGGGCGTGCGCAGATACTCGCTGACCGCATAGGCGACCGCCACGCCGAGCGCGCCGTAGGGCAGGCCGAGCGCGAAGGCAAGCACCGAGGTCACCGCCGTGATGATGCCCCAGCGCATGAAGTCGCCGGACCGGCCCTGGCTGACGAAAAGCCAACCAGCCGGATTGTTGAGCGGCTGCAGCAGGCCGGCAAAGCCGAGCGCCAGGAAGATCGAGGCGCTGGCGCGCCACTGCTCGCCGAGCACGAAGGGGATCAGCACATCCGACATCGCGGTGGCGAAAGCGACGCCGGGCAGCGCCACCAGAAGGATCAGCGGCATCACGCGCAGATAGGCGCTGCGATAGCGGTCCGGCTCGTCCTTCAGTCGCGACAGCGCCGGCACCATCACCTTCGACAGCGGATTGGTGATCTGGCTGAGCGGGAACAGGAGCAGCTTGTAGGCGCGGTCGTAGAGTCCGAGCTGGGCCTCGCCCCAGTATTTGCCGATCAACACGTTGTCGAGATTGCGGGCGAAGAAATTGGCGAAATTGAAACCGGTGATCCCGGCACCGAAATTGATCAGCTCGCTGATCCCGGCGACCTTGCGCGGCATGCCTGGGCGCCAGCGCGAGCTGGCCCAGTAGCACAGCGTCGGCAGCACCGCGCCGGTCAGCGTGCCGGCAAACAGCGCCCAGTAGGAACGGTCGATGAAAGTCCAGGCGATCGAGACGGCCAGCCCCGCGACGGCCCCGGCGACGTCGATGATTGCCAGGCGGCCGAACTGCATGCGACGGGTCAGCAGCGCCAGATGCTGGGCTCCCAGGCCATAAGCCAGGATCTGCAATCCCAGTGCCGCCACCAGACCGGCGACGCGCGGCTCGCCATAGAAGGCTGCGACCAGGGGTGCCGCGCCCGCGAGCACGCAGGCGAGGACCGCGCTGACGGCGACATTGATCCAGAAGAGGTAGTTCACCTCCTCATGCCGGATGCCCGATTTCTGGATGGTCGCCTGGGTCAGGCCGAAATCCTGGAACAGGGCGATGAAGGCGAGCACAGGAGCGCACATGGCCACGACGCCGAAATCCTGCGGCGACAGGAGTCGCGACAGCACGATGACGGAAATGATCTGCGTAGCGACCCGCACCGATTGCGCCATTGCGGTCACGACGGCACCGCGGCCGACCGATTTGCGCAGTGAGCCTTCCGGCGGATCGAATGGATTGGCTTCCAAATTCAGGATTCCTGATCTTTGCGCGGATTTCGGAGCCCCGAAATCCACAACCGCCGCCGACCACAAACTACGGCAATAATTTTGCAGTGCAACAGAAAACGTGGAACGGCGCGCCAAAAATGTTGCGATGCAGCAAGAGCTGTACTAGGCTTCCCCTGGGTGGGTCAAACAGCGGTCGAGTTTTCATGCTGCATGTCTTGTACCTGGTACATGATGTTTCCGACCCGGCGGTTCGCCGGCGGATCACGATGCTCAGGACAGGTGGCGCCCGGGTTACCCTGGCGGGCTTCCGCCGCGCCGCCACTCCGATTGCCGATATCGAAGGCATGCGGCCAATCGACCTTGGCGCGACGCGCGACGGGCGATTCGCCCAGCGGCTTGCGGCGGTGGCAAAAACAGCGGTTTCGATAGGTTCGAAGCTCAGGGACGTGCCGAAGCCCGACATCATCATCGCGCGTAACTTGGAAATGTTGGCGCTGGCCCGCCGCGCCCGGTCGGCTTTCGGCGCCGCTGTCCCGATCGTCTACGAATGTCTCGACATTCACCGCCTGGTGCTTCGCGACGATGTCCTGGGCAAGGCGCTGCGCGCCACCGAGCGTCATCTGGCGCGGGATGTGCGGCTGCTGGTGACCAGTTCGCCCGCCTTCATCGCCAATTATTTCAAGCCTTTCCGCCAGGTCGCGGCGCCGGTGGAACTGGTCGAGAACAAATATTTCGAGGCGGCGGCGATTCTGCCGGCCGAGCGCGAGGCGGTGGAAGGACCTCTCGCCCCGCCGTGGCGGATCGGCTGGTTCGGGGCGCTTCGGTGCCGCCGCTCGCTCGAACTGCTGGCCGGTTTCACGCGTCACATGGAAGGCCGGTTCGAAATCGTCTTGCGCGGCCGTCCGGCACTTTCCGAGTTCCCGGATTTCCATGCCTTCGTCGATGCCGAACCTTACATGTCGTTTCGCGGGCCGTATCGCAACCCGGAGGACATGGCGGCGATCTATCACGACGTCCATTTCTCCTGGGCAATCGATTTCTTCGAGGAGGGACAGAACTCCGAATGGCTGCTGCCCAACCGCCTTTATGAAGGCTGCCGCTTCGGCGCGGTGCCGATCTCGATGGACAACACCGAGACCGGACGGTTCCTGCGGCAGCGCGAGATCGGCGTTTTGCTGCCGCAGGCCACGCCCGAAGCGCTCGAAACCGCGCTTGGCGGGATGGAACAGCACCGCTTCGGCAGGCTGAAGGCGCGCGTGCTGGCCCACAATCCGAGGATGTGGAGCTACGATCGCAGCGACTGCGGCGCCCTGGTCGAAAAACTGCGCCGCCTGACCACAGTGCGCGGGCCGCTCGCGACCGAGGCCCTGGCATAGGATGGACATCGCCCGATGACGCAAGCGCTTGCCTCCACCCTGATCGTGATCCCGTGTCTCGACGAGGCGACTCATATCGGAGCGCTGCTCGACCAGCTTTGCCCGGCGGCGGAACGGCTCGGCGCGCGGATAGTCGTTGCCGATGGCGGCAGCACCGACGGCACGCTGGCCATTGTCGGCGAGCGCCAGAGGGACGACCCTCGCATCATCCTGCTTCACAACGAAAAGCGCATCCAGAGCGCCGCGATCAACCTGGCGGTGGCCAAATTCGGCGAGGGTGCGCACTATCTGATCCGCATCGACGCCCATGGCGGCTATCCCGACGACTATTGCGACCGACTGGTCGAGGAGGCGTTGGCCACCGGCGCGGATTCGGTCGTGGTGTCGATGCTGACCAGCGGCAGCGGCACGGTGCAGAAAGCGGCGGCGGCGGCGCAGAACTCCAAGCTCGGCACCGGCGGCTCCAAGCATCGCCATCTCTCCGCCGGGGAGTGGGTCGACCACGGCCATCACGCACTGATGCGGATATCGGCCTTCCAGGCCGTCGGCGGCTATGACGAGACGTTCAGCCACAATGAGGATGCGGAACTCGACTATCGGCTGAGGCGGGCAGGCTACAGGATCTGGATGAGCGGCAGGACGCAGATGGTCTATTATCCGCGGACCTCGCTGCGCGGCCTTTATGTCCAGTATCTCGGCTATGGCCGCGGCCGCGCCAAGAATGTGCTGAAACATCGTGTGATCCCGAAGGTCAGGCAGATGGTGCCGCTGGCGGTCTTCCCGGTGGTTCTGCTGGCGGCCTTCTCCTTCCTGCACTGGATCGCGGCGCTGCCTCTGGTGCTGTGGGTGGCGGTTTGCCTGGGCTACGGCCTGGTGGCGGCCATCAGCCAGCGCAATGCCGATATCGCGCTTGCCGGCGTCTCGGCGATGGTCATGCATTTCGGCTGGTCCGTCGGCTTCTGGCTGCAGCTTCTCGGCCTCGGCACGCGGCGGAGGGCGGCGTGATGGCGGTTGAGGTCAAGCATCGCAGCATCGACATCGGCGTGTGCACATTCCGGCGGCCGGAACTGGCCGACACGCTGCGCTCGCTTGCCGCCCTGGCCATGCCTGACGGCTTCGAGGTCGGCGTCATCGTCGCCGACAATGACGACACGCCGAGCGCCAGGGACCTGGTGACGGTGCTGTCGCAGGAATTGAAGTTGCCGGTCCGCTACCGGCATTGCCCGGCCCGCAACATCTCGATCGCTCGCAACGCTTGTCTCGAGGCCAGCGAGGCCGATTTCCTGGCCTTCATCGACGACGATGAGACCGCTACGGCCCACTGGCTCGCCGAACTGGTGGCAACGGCCGAAAAAAGCGGCGCCGCCGCGGTTCTCGGCCCGGTGCGCGCGCTCTATCGTCCGGATGCGCCGGAATGGATGCGCCGCGGCGATTTCCATTCCACCTTGCCGGTCCGCGTGCACGGCGAAATCCGCACCGGCTACACCTGCAACGTCCTGCTGCGCATGGCATCCGACAGCTTGCGCGGCCGCCGCTTCAGCCTGGCGCGCGGCCAGACCGGCGGCGAGGACACCGAATTCTTCGACCAGATGCACAAGGCAGGCGGCCGGATCGCCTTTGCGCCGGAGGCATGGGTGGACGAGGCGGTGCCGAGGGCCAGGGCCGCATTCGACTGGCTCAGCCGCCGCCGCTTCCGGGTTGGCCAGACTCACGGTCATCTCCTGGGCCGCGGCGCCAGCGGCATCGCGCGAGTAAAGCAGGCCGGCCTTGCCGCGGCAAAGGCCGCTTTTTGCTTCGCCGCGGCACTTCCGGTTGCAGCCAGTCCGGTCCGCAGGAACCGCAGCGTGTTGCGCGGCATCATGCATGTCGGCGTTGTCAGCGGTCTTGTCGGTGTCCGCGAACTGCGCCTCTATGGCCAGCCTTCACCAGGGGAAGGAGGCAAGCGTGCAGCCTGACGTTTCGTCCGTACCCGATGTTTCTTTTGTGATCGCCGCCTACAATGCCGAGGCAACACTTGATAGGGCGGTCGCCAGCGCCATCGCCCAGAAGGGCGTCAGCCTTGAGATCATCGTCGTCGACGACAAGTCGCGTGACGCCACGCTCGATGTGGCGAGGGCCTATCCCGAGCATGTCGTGCGCGTCGTGGCGCTGGAAAAGAACAGGGGCCCCGGAGGGGCCAGGAATGCCGGGCTCGACGCCGCCCGCGGCAGGTGGATAGCGGTTCTCGATGCCGACGACGCCGTCTTTCCCGGACGCGTCGCCGCCATGATCGGCCGCGCCGAAAAGGCGGGCGCCGAGATCGCCGTCGACAATCTCCAGGTCGTCCGTGAGGACGGCGTGGTCGAGGACGCGATGTTCCCGCGCCAGTATCTGGAAGGCCTGCGCGAGATTTCGCTGGCCACCTACATCGCCGGCAACGTCCTCTTCGAATCGAAGTTCAATCTTGGCTATCTCAAGCCGATCTTCCTGCGCCGGTTCCTCGACGAAAACCGGCTTCGCTATGACGAGAAGCTGAGGATCGGCGAGGACTACATCCTGTTTGCCGAAGCCCTCGCCATGGGCGGCAGATGCGTGGTCGAGCCTGAAATCGGTTATGCCTATCATATCCGCAGCGGCTCCATCTCGCGCGTGCTCGAGCCTCATCATGTCGAGGCGATGCGCAAGGCCGACGAGATTTTCGCTCAAACCCATTCGATGGACGCGGCCGCGCAGGCGGCATTCGCCCGGCGCGGCCGCAGCCTGCGCAAGGCGGCCTCGTTCCTGGCGATGGTCCAGCACATCAAGGCGCGGTCCCCGCTCAAGGCGATCCGGACGGCGCTCAGCGACCCGGCGGCGGTCAGGCATATGGGCATGCCGATCGCCGTGCGGTTGCGAAGAGTAGCGGCACAGTTTGCCGTCGGGGCGGGGAGGTGAAGATGCAGGCACATGGAGGGATTTTTCGTGGCCTGTGAATGGACTGTAGTCGATCTCCTCAGAAGGAATTTGCGATGAAGAAAATCAGGAAGGCCGTGATACCGGTGGCGGGGCTTGGAACGCGGTTCCTGCCGGCGACCAAGTCGATGCCGAAGGAAATGCTTCCCGTCGTCGACAGGCCCGTCGTGCAATATGCGGTGGACGAGGCCTTCGAGGCCGGCATCGAGCACATCGTCTTCGTCACCGGCCGCAACAAGGCGGTCATAGAGGACTATTTCGACCTGCATCCGGAATTGATCGGAACCCTGGAGCAAACTGGCAAGAAGACTCAGCTGGAGGCGCTCGAAAGCATGCTGCCGGTGGCCGGCGCCACCTCCTTCATCCGCCAGCAGTCGCCGCAAGGCCTCGGCCATGCCGTCTGGTGCGCCCGCGAGGTCATCGGCAACGAGCCCTTTGCCCTGCTTTTGCCTGACATGGTCTCCTTCGGCGGGCGCGGATGCCTGGCCGAGATCACCGACCTCTATGCACAGACCGGCGGCAACGTCATCGCCGTCGAGCGTTGCGATCCCACCGAGACCAACAAATATGGCATTGTCGGCCGTGGCGCCGACATTGGCGGCGGTTTCGAGGTGACGGCCATGATCGAAAAGCCGGCGCCGGCCAACGCACCGTCGAATTTCTACATCAATGGCCGTTATATCCTGCAGCCCGAGATATTCCAGCTTCTGGGCAACCAGCAGCGCGGCGCCGGCAACGAGATCCAGCTGACCGACGCCATGGTTCGCCTGTCGCAGGAGCAGCCATTCTTTGCCCAGCCTTTCAAGGGGCGCATGTTCGACTGCGGGTCCAAGGAAGGGTTCATCCAGGCCAATATCGCCTTCGCGCTGGCGCGCGACGACATGAAGGGTCCGGTTTTCGAGATGCTCCGGGAGTTCGTCCGGACGCATGAACGCCAGGAAGAAGCCGCATAATGCCCATCTTTCGGGAGTATTGTCGGGTGGCTGACGGCGGAGGCGCCGGCCGGCTCCGCGCTGTCCGGCACCAAGCGTGTGTCGCGCCTGCCAATGCTCCCGATCTCTCCGGGGCCTGCGAGCGAGACAAGCCAGAATTGGACCGAAGATGAATTATGCCAATTTTCCTCTCGACAAGAGGATGCCATTGCCGAATTCGGAAGCAGGAGACGGCGACGACTTCATCGACATCGAGCGGCTGCTTGGCATGGCCGCACGGCAGGCCAAGGTGGTTGGCGTGTGCGCCATCATCGGCCTTTTCCTGGGCATGCTCTATCTGCAGACCACGCCGCCAAAATTCGTGTCGGTTTCCAGCGTGTTGATCGATGAAGGTCTGAACAAGATCGTCGACGACATCTCGGCGGCATCGACGACGATGCAGACCGATTCCGCGATTCTGAGCCAGATCGAGATCCTGACCTCGACGCGGCTTGCCGCCGTGGTCGTCGACAAGCTCAAGCTCGACCAGAACGACACGTTCATGAACCCGCCCCAGTCGGCCCTTGCCCAGGGCGTTGGCCTGATCCGCGGTCTGATCCAGTATGTTCATCCGAGCAGCCCGGTCATGCCGGGCGTCGGCGATATCACCAAGCTCGACCCCGCCGCGCGCGATGCGCTGATCGCCGCGTCGCGCCGCGACTACGCTATCCTCAAGCTGCAGAACGAGATCAGGGCGGATCGCGTCGGGCGAAGCTACGTTATCGCGCTTGGCTACCAGGCGACGGATCCGGCATTGGCGAAGGCCATCACCAAGGCCTATGCAGACGCTTATCTCGCCGACCAGCTCGATGCCAGCTTCGACGCCACCGAGCGCGCGGCGGTCTGGCTGCAGGGCCGATTGACGGAGCTGCGCGAGAGCTCGCAGCAGGCATCGCTGGCGGTCGAGAAATTCAGGGCCGAACACGGCCTGTCCGCCAACAGCGACGGCCAGCTGATGAGCGACAAGCAGCTCGCCGACCTGAACGCCCAGCTCATCGTCGCGCAGGCCGACACCGCGCGTGCCAGCGCCCGTTACCAGCAATACAAGTCGATCGTCGACAGCGGCTCGGACAACGCTTTCAAGGATGCCGCCATATCCAGCGACCAGCCAGCCAGCTCGGTCATTGCGGCGCTGAAGACCCGCTATCTCACGGTCGCCAAACGGCAGCAGGATGTCGAGGCGAATTTCGGCCCGCAGCATCCGCAGGCGGTGGCGCTCGCCAAGGAGAAGGCCGACATCTCGACGCAGATCTTCGGCGAACTGAAGCAGCTCACCGAAAGCTATCGCAACGAGTATGAGGTGGCGTTGGCGCGCGAGACCGCGCTCAGGGCCAATGTCGCCGCCGCGCAGGGCAAGAGTTCGATCGACAACCAGTCGCAGGTCCAATTGCGTGATCTCGATCAGAAGGCGACGGCACTCTCCACGCTCTACCAGACGTTCCTCGGACGCTACGAGGAAGCCGCGCAGCAGCAATCCTTCCCGGTCGGCAAGATCCGCATCATCTCGGATGCGTCGACGCCGCTTGCCGCCTCAAGCCCGCGCACAGTCATCGTGCTCGGCCTTTCGCTGGTGCTCGGGGTTCTGATGGGCGCCGGCTTCGGCGGCCTCAACGAGTTCAACGAGCGGTTCTTCAGGACCGGCGAGGAGGTCCGCGACCGCGTCGGCCTCAAATTCCTCGGTTACCTGCCGACCATCGGCAGCAAACCGAGCAAGGAAGACAAGCCAGCCGAACCCGATCTCAAGGTCGCCAGATCGCCGGCCGCGATCGAAAGGCGCGCACGGATGCGGGTGAGCATCGACGCTCCGGCATCGATGTTCTCCGAAACGCTGCGCAGCGCCAAGATCGCCTTCGATGTGGTGATGGAAGGGCAAGGCAGCCGCGTCATCGGCGTGATCTCGGTCCTGCCCGGCGAAGGCAAGTCGACGGTCGCGGCCAATCTCGCCGGGCTGCTCGCCGCCAATGGCTCCAGGACGCTGCTCATCGATGGCGATCTGCGCAATCCGGGCCTTAGCCGCAGCCTCGGCATGGAAGCCGAGCAAGGCTTGATGGAAGCGGTGGTGAGCGGCCAGACCTGGCAGTCCGTCGGCAAGATCGACAGGCAGACCAAGCTGGCGATCATCCCGGCTGTGCTGCGCGGCCATTTCTCGCACACCAGCGAGCTTCTCTCCTCGGCCGGCATGCGTCGTTTCATCGAAAACGCCAAGGAGACCTTCGAATACATCGTCGTCGATCTGCCGCCGCTTGGCCCGGTGGTCGACGCCAAGGCCTTCGCGCCGCTGGTCGACGGCTTCGTGCTCGTCACCGAATGGGGCCGCACGCCGCGCGCCATGGTGCGCTCGATGCTGGAATCCGAGCCCTATGTCGCCAACAAGATCGTCGGCGCGGTGCTGAACAAGGTCGACCTGAAGAAGCTCGCCAAATACGGGTCGTTCGGCGCGTCGGAGAAATTCTTCGACAAGTACTCGAGCTATTATCTCGACAAGTCGGAAGTGCGTTCGAAGGCGGCGGTCTGAGATAAGGCCGTTGCCATCATGTCTTGAACCCGCGCAGCGGTTCTCATTCCGAAATCGCACAAAGTTTCGGCACCGTCCGGCCGCCGTTCATGCGGCCGGACATGAGGCGGAGCGGCGTATAGGTCGAGGCTATGCCGCCTTCAGCCGGTAACGGAAAAGCGTGTGGTCGAGCAGCAGCCGGATGCGCGGTTCGGCCTCGGTTGCCACCAGCCAGCTTGCCGCGATCATGGTCGCGCCGACCATTGCCATCGACAGGAAATAAGGCAGCCCGGAGCGCACCATGGCGCCGAGCATCGCCGCGCCGATGACGTCGTGGATCAGATAGAGCGGATAGGTCATCAGGCCGATCCGGCGCCAGCCGCTCCATCTGAGATCAAGCGTGAGCGACCACGCCATCAGCGCGATGGCCGCGAGGAAGATCAAGATTGGCGGCCCGTACGGCATCACGGCTCCGACTTTGATGCTATGGACGTCGACGGAGCTGGCGATCTGCAGCACCCCACCGCCGAGGAACAGCAGGCAGAAGCCAAGGCGAGACGCCGTCACCGCCTTGAACCGCATCAGCCAGATGAGCACGCCGACCGCGAAGAATGAGCCATGATGCACCAGCACGAGCTGCAGCCACCGCGTCTCGGCGAAGGCGGACCAGCCGAGCGGATAATAAAGGCACCAGAACAGCGTGCTGACCATGCCGATGACGATGGCAACCCTTTCCATCAGGTTGAAACGGCCGAGCCGCAGCAGGATCCAGACGATGGCGTAGAAGGCGATTTCGATGCCGAGCGTCCAGTAGACGCTGTCCACCCAGGGACCATAAGGCGCGAACAGGCCGGTGCGCACGAGCCGAACCACCGCATCGGTCGGCCAGCTCAAGCCGATCAGCAGCAACAGCGCCGTGGTGATCGGGGCACAAATCCAGACCGCCGGCGCCAGCCTTTTGACCCTTGCCTCGAAAAACCGCAGCGGCGTCGAATTCTCGGCGCTGAAGGCAATGACGAAACCGCTGATGACGAAGAAGATCTCGACGCCGACCCAGCCAGACCCGACCCAGGCGCCGACCCCAGGCTGCGCCGGAACGCCACCAGTCGCTTGCGCCGAGATGCCGTCGGGATAGGCCCACACCCAGAAGCCGTAGTGATAGACCATGACCAGCACGGCGGCGAGAAACCGCAGGATGTCGATACCGCCAAAGGTTATTTTTTTCTGAGCCATGCGATCCAATCGAATGGCCCCCCGCGGGAACTGTAGGGCGGAATGTTGCATCGCACAATCTACGATTGCGCCCAGCGGTCATCACAAAGTTCGCCGCGTCGCAACATCGCGCAACGGTAGCTCCAGTCAGGTCCCGGCAGTGCTCCTTAGACGCCGATTCCGCGCTCCGTCAGGGCAGCGGTGATCTCATCGAGGATGGCGGGGTCGTCGATGGTTGCAGGCATCATCCACGCTTCCTTGTCGGCGATCTTCTGCATGGTGCCGCGCAGGATCTTGCCCGAGCGCGTCTTGGGCAGGCGCTTAATCGTCACCACGGTCTTGAAGGCGGCCACCGGGCCGATGCGCTCGCGCACCAGCGCGACGACCTCCTTCTCGATGGCGGCGCCGTCGCGCGCGACACCGGCGTTCAGCACCACGAAGCCGAGCGGAATCTGGCCCTTCATCGCATCGGCGATGCCGACGACGGCGCATTCGGCGACATCGGGATGGGCGGCCAGCACCTCTTCCATGGCGCCCGTCGACAATCGGTGGCCGGCAACGTTGATGATATCGTCGGTGCGGGCCATCACGTAGAGATACCCGTCCTCGTCGATCATGCCGGCATCGGCCGTCTTGTAGAAGCCGGGGAACTCATCGAGATAGGCCTGGCGGAAGCGGGCATCGGCGTTCCACAGGGTCGGCAGGCAGCCCGCCGGCAGCGGCAGCTTGACCACGACATTGCCAAGCGTGCCGCGCGGCACCTCATGGCCGGCATCGTCGAGCACGCGGATGTCGTAGCCGGGCATCGGTACCCCGGGCGAGCCGTACTTCACCGGCAGCAGGCCGAGCCCGGCGGGGTTGATGGTCATCGGCGATCCGGTCTCGGTCTGCCACCAATGATCGACCACCGGCACGTTCAGCTTCTGCTCCGCCCATTTGATGGTTTCGGGGTCGGCGCGTTCGCCGGCCAGGAACAGGGTGCGGAATTTCGACAGATCATATTTCGGCACGAACTCGCCTTTGGGATCCTGCCCCTTGATGGCGCGGAAGGCAGTCGGCGCGGTGAACAACGCAACCACGCCATGTTCCGCGATAACGCGCCAGTAGGTGCCGGCGTCGGGCGTGCCGATCGGCTTGCCTTCGAACAGGATGCTGGTGCAGCCATGCAGCAGCGGGCCGTAGACGATGTAGGAATGGCCGACCACCCAACCGACATCGGACGCCGCCCAGAACACTTCCCCGGGCTTCACGCCGAACTCGTTTTCCATCGTCCATTTCAGCGCCACCATGTGGCCGCCATTGTCGCGAACGATGCCCTTGGGCTGGCCGGTCGTGCCTGATGTGTAGATGATGTAGAGTGGATCGGTGGCAAGCACCGGAACGCAGTCGACATTGGCGCCGGCCGCCCGCTCCCGCGCGACCGCGTCCGCATAGTCGATGTCGTAGTTTTCCCTGAGCTCGCAGCGCAACTGGTCGCGCTGCAGGATCAGGCAGGCGTCCGGCTTGTGGCGGGATATCTCTATCGCCTTGTCGAGCAGCGGCTTGTAGGCGACGACGCGGCCGGGTTCCAGGCCGCAGGACGCCGAGATGATCAGCTTCGGCCTGGCGTCGTCGATGCGGGTGGCGAGCTCATGCGAGGCAAAACCACCGAAGACGACCGAATGCACGGCGCCGATGCGGGCGCAGGCGAGCATGGCGATGGCCGCTTCCGCCACCATCGGCATGTAGATGATGACGCGGTCACCCTTGCCGACGCCGCGGTTCTTTAACACCGAGGTCAGCGCCACCACCTCGCGCTTCAGTTCGGCATAGGTGAACTTTTTCACCGTGCCGGTGATGGCGCTGTCGTATATCAGCGCGATCTGGTCGGCCCGCCCGCCGGCGACATGCCGGTCAAGGGCATTGTAGCAGGTGTTGCAGGTCGCGCCGGTGAACCAGCGGCCGTAGACGCCGGCGGTGGCATCGAACACCCTGTTCCAGGGCGAATACCAGTCGATGGCGCCGGCCGCGTCGGCCCAGAATTTTTCCGGGTCGCGTTTCCAGCCGTCATAGATCTCGTGATAGCGTGAAGCCATCCGTACCCTCCCGGAAACCATTTGCCGTCTTTGCAAACAGCCTATGCTGTTTTTTCCGGCGCTGTCTTCCCTGATTTTCGTTTGAACCGGTCTTGTCCTGACCGGGATGCCCGCTGTCCGACGATATCGAGCGAGAGGATGTGAGCGCATGCGCCATCAATGGTCGATCGAGGCCAGGCTCGAGGAACCGTCCGACCTCCTACAGCCTGTCGGATCCTGTGAACACCGGCCGGCAAGCCGGCGGTGATCGTCGTGCTGGTGCAGCGCTTCAGCCAGGGCTTTTTTAAGGGTGCGATCGCCGCTTCATAGCGGTGACCGAACAACCCGCTGAACAATTCGTCGATTGCCGTCTAACAAGCCGGATTCGTTGGGCGAATGTCGACGGCGCTAGATCGGCAAGGCCACCAGCATGAGACCGACGCCGCCGAAGATCAAAATGGCTGTCGCCAGAGCTTTTCGATGACGTTCGAAAGTCGTCGGAGCTCGCTCCCAATTGTAACGCATACGCTATCTCCCCAAGACCCGAGGAGTTCTTACCTTATCTCAGGGAAGAAAAGCAACGGTGCCGCCGGTCAGCATGCTTGCCTGGCGCGCCTTTCCGGCGACTATTTCTGGGACGATTTTCGACTCTGGATGGATGTTGCGGCCTCACGAGAGTATGTCCGCAAAATAAAGCCACGCGAGCCATCCCGGCCGACCAATAGACAGCGCCCCACCACCGCGCTATCTCATTTCCGGGTTTTGCATGGCTTTTGGGGTCCGTTATGGAAATTGCCTCTGGAACGGTTCTGCGACTGGCGGACGATGCCTCGGTTCAGCATGTCGGCGACGGCGCGGTTGTGCTTTTGGCGCGCAGCGGCCAGCTTTATACCTGCAACGGGACGACCGAAGCCTTTCTCGACAAGGTGGATGGCGCGCGCAGCCTCGGCCAGATCGTCGGCCTGCTTTGCGAGGAGTTCGAAATCGACAAGGGCACGCTTGACGAGGACATGGCGGCGCTGGCCAGCGATCTGGTCTCGGAAGGCATTCTCGCTGCTCCAGGCTTGATGGCTGAAGGCACCGCTTGATGGTGGACGGTCCTCTCCTGCGCGCCTTGTTCCGCTGTCATCTCTGGGCAAGCGCGCGGCTGATGCCAATTCTCATTGCCAATCGCAGCTTCGAGGACGTGCTGAAATGGGCGCCGCTCGCCTCGCCGGCGCCCTATCGCGGCCTGCCTGCCCCCTACATTGTCGCCCGCGTCAACCGTGCCGTGCGTCATCCCTGGCTGATGCGTGACCGCAGATGCTTGCGGGAGGGCTTGCTCGGCCATCGCTTCCTGCGCCTTGCCGGTTTCGATCCGCAGCTGCGTTTCGGCGTCGATCCGAAGTCGCTGCAAGCGTCGCGGCTGGCGGCGCATTGCTGGGTGTGCCTGGACGGCAAGCCGGTGGTCAGTGACAGCCTTCCCGGCATGGTCGAGATCTACCGTCACCCCGCCACCGCCGCCACGAAGGTGCGCTCCGCTTGACCAGACCTTCAGTATTCTATGACCTCAATGGCCAGATCCTCGGCATATCGGCCGAGCGCCCCGGCCTGTGGCAGGATTTCGACGGGATGCTGGGCACCTTGCGTGTCACAGGTCCCGTCGAGCCGGATTTTCGTCTCGAGATCACAGAGGCGGACGTTCTGGACGAAGCGCCCGGCGGATCGCTCGTCTTCGAGGGCGAGATACCGGAGGACGGCTACTGCCGGATGATCGCGGATGGCGGCACGGTCCATCTCGTCTTTCCCGAACGCCAAGCCGTTGTCGTCAATGACGAGGAGGGTTGGGCCGAACTCCGGGTTCGCCCCGGTGCGAAGGCCGCCTGGACGCCATCGATGCTGGTGTTGGACGCAGCACTCGACGCAGGCGGCCAGCATATGCTGCACACGGCCGGGCTGACGCTGCCGGGCCGCGACGCCGTCGTGCTGGTCCATGCCCCGAGCGGCACCGGCAAGACCACCACATCGCTGGCCTTGGCAACGCGAGGATTCGGCCTGTGCTCCGACGACGCCATGATCCTGAATCTCGCTTCCCCCACGCCTGCCGCCTGGGGTTTGCCGCGCCATGTCAAGATCCATGAGAAGACCGCGCGGATGATCCCGCTTGTGGCGCCATGCCTCGGTCTGTCATGGGACCGCAATGGCGAACAGGCTGTTTCGCTGGAAAAGCTGAGTGGGATCGTAAAAATCGAAAGTCCGACCGCCCGTCCGGTCGCAGCGCTCCTGCATCTTGCGCGATCCGGCGACGAAGAGACCCGGCTCGCGCCCATGGCCCGGACCGACGCGATGGTGGCGCTGGCGATGGACAATGTCCGCACCGGCGCGACCGGTCTGCTGCCGCTGCAGAAGCGCAGGTTGACGGCGATCCGCGGACTGGTGTCGTCGGTGCCGACCTTTACCCTGGAAGTAGGCGTGCGTCCGGCCGATGCGGCGGCGCTGATAAGCGCTAGGTTGGCATCACTGGACTGACGGTCCGCTCAAGCGGCGTATGGCCTGGCCTTGGCCAGCCGCTGGATCCAGCGAAAGGCATCGCGGCGTAGCCGCGAGCCGATCTTCTCCCGGGAATTGACCCTGAGCAGCGTGTTGGTCGTGATCAGCTTCTTGGCCAGTCGGATCGACAGGTCGGGCTTTATTCGCCCGGCGAGTGCCAGCGCATGCGGTTCGTCGAACAGCCGCCCGGTTACGTTGAGCACGATCGCAAGTTCGAGTTCGATGCCGGTCATGCGCGCGGCGTCGAGCAGGCGGGTTTCCGAAACCGGGGATTGCAGCGCCCTCACACCTTGCAGCACGTCGACGCAAAGCTGCAGACGGTGGAATTTGTGGCCGCCGGCGGCATGCACGATGGCGATCGTCAGAAGGGCGGCCGGCGTATCCGTCGCGTCGCCATCGATGATGCCAAGCTCGCGAAAACCCAGCGACAGGCGCCGCCGCATGCCGATGTCGTGCACAAGGTCGCCATGCAACTCGACCAGCAGGCTGGAATTCTCCTTTTCCAGCCATTTGAATTCCTGCAGCCGGTAGGATTCGGCCTCGTTGCTGGCAAGCTCGAAGCCGCATGCCGCAATCACTCGGTTTGCCCGCGCAAGGTTGGCGGGCTCGACCAGGATGTCGATGTCGGTGAAAGGCCGGTCGGATACATTGCGATAGAGTTTTCGCGCGAAGACCGGCCCCTTGACGATCCGCGCCGGAATACCCTCCGCCGCCATTCCCTTCATGATGCGGTCGCCATGGTACTGAAGCAGCATCGACTGGCCGGTGGCGATCGTCGCCCTCTGGCGCAGGTCGTCGAGTTTGTCCCGCAGGCCAGTATCCGACGGCTCCCCGAGCTTGCGCAGCATGATTGGCAGGACGCCGTGGAATTCGGCATTGTCGAGCAGGGCAGACAGGGCCTTCGCCGATAAATTGTCCCCGACCGCCGCAGCTTCCGGATCGACGAAGCGCAGCAGCAGTTTTTCTTCAGCTGGAGTAAGAGACGGCAGCATCGATCCGGACAAATCCATCGTTAAGTGGATTGTCCGGAATGGTTGCAGAAAAGGGCGGCTGAAGCCAGCCTTACACGCCCCAGCGCAGCGCGGCGGTGTGGACAGGTGCGTCCCACCATTCCGTCAGTTCGTCGTCGAGCAAGGTCAGCGTGATCGAGCAGCCGGCCATGTCGAGCGAGGTGACATAGGTGCCGACCAGCGACCGGGTAACCGTCACGCCATGTTGCTCGAAAATCCGGCGGGCGCTGTTGTACATCAGATAGAGCTCCATCAGCGGCGTGCCGCCGAAGCCGTTGACGAACAGCAGCGCGGGTCCTTTCGCCCTGTCGTCGAGATCGCCCAGGATCGCAGCGCAGATTTCTTCGACAATTGCATCGGCGCTTTTCAGCCTGTCGCGCCGGCGGCCGGGCTCGCCATGGATGCCGACGCCGAATTCCATCTCGCCTTCGCCGATGTCGAAGGTCGGTTTGCCGGCAGCCGGCACGGTGCCGCTGGTCAATGCCACGCCCATCGAGCGGGTGGCGTCGTTGACGCGGTCACCCAGCGCCTTCAACGCCGGCAACGCCACCCCGTGCTCGGCGGCGGCGCCAACGATCTTTTCCACCACCAGCGTGCCCGCCACGCCGCGCCGCCCGGTTGTGTAGGACGAATTCTCGACGGCGACGTCGTCATTGGTGACGACCTGCAGCACGCCATCGGACATCTCCGCCGCCATCTCGAAGTTCATCACGTCGCCTTCGTAGTTCTTGACGATGAACAGGCAGCCGGCGCCGGTGTCGACGGCTTGCGCGGCCGCCAGCATCTGATCCGGTGTCGGCGAGGTGAACACCTGGCCGGGACAGGCGGCGTCCAGCATGCCACGGCCGACAAAGCCGCCATGCAGCGGCTCGTGGCCGGAGCCGCCGCCGGAGATCAGCGCCACCTTGCCCGGCTTGAGCATCTTGCGGCGGATGAATTTGTGCTCCTCGCCAAGCACAAGGATGTCGGCATGGGCGGCCGCGAAACCGTCAAGGCTCTCGGTCAGTACCATGTCCACCGAGTTCATGAATTTCTTCACGGCCGTCTCCTCCCGAAATAGCCAGCATCAAGGGTCGTTCAGCCGCTCTTGCCGGTGATGCTGGTGACCTTCTGGATGAATTCGTTGATCGCTCGGTCGAGCGCCGCATTCTGCTTGTCGTCGCCGAAATCCGGCACGATGAGCGAAACGTGCCTTGTCTTGCGCGCGCCCGCGGCGACCGAGATCTTCCCGGGATGTGCCTGGTGATAGGCGGCAAGAAACTGGTCCCGCTCGGCCTGGCTGAAATGGCAGACGGAAAAGATGGCCGGCAGATGTTTCGACGGAATGGGAATCGAGTAGCTCGGGCTCGAAATCTGCGTGACGAAGCTGCGGTGCTTGCCAAGCGCATCGGCGAGCCGCTGGCGCATGCCGGACGGCCGCTGGTCGATAACCTGCGACAGGATCGTCTTGTAGGCGCGGATCGCTTCTTCGGAACCGGGTTCGGGTTTGATGTCGGCCATGCCTGCCGTGCCTAGACCGGAACGTCGGCTATGGCCGCCTTGGCCATGGCGAGTTGCGCCGGCGCCACGGAAAGATCGCGCAGACCGGCTTCCAGCAGCGAGGGAATAGAGACCGGGTCGCCGCCGGCATCGCCGCACAGGCTGACGGCAATCCCGGTCTCCCGTCCAAAGGCCGCGACCGAGGCGATCAGCCTCAACACCGCAGGATGGCGGACTGAATTCAGGTGTGCCACAGCGGCATTGTCGCGCGCGGCCGCCATCACATATTGCGTCAGATCGTTGGAACCGATCGACAGGAAAGCGACGCCGGTAAACGCCTCCGGCGCGATGGCCACCGAAGGCACTTCGACCATGATGCCGAGCGGCGGCATCTTGTGCGCGATGCCGCGCGCGGCAAGGGCTACCCGCTCCTCGGCGAACAAGGCGGCGGCGCTTTCATACTCTGCTGATGTGGCGATCATCGGAAACATGATTTTGAGATTGCCGTGTGGCGCGGCGCGCAGCAATGCCCTGATTTGAATCCGGAATATATCGGGCCTGGCCAGCGACAGCCTGATGCCACGCAGGCCAAGGAATGGATTGCCTTCCTCGACGGTGAAGCCTGGCACCGGCTTGTCGCCGCCGGCATCGACGGTACGGATCGTCACCGGTTTTTCGCCGGCCCATTCCAGCACCTTGCGATAGGCACGATACTGCGTCTCCTCATCCGGCAGCGTTTTGCCGAACAGGAATTCGGTGCGCATCAGGCCGACACCGTCGCAGGTCGCGATGTCGATGGCATCGACATCCCCAGGATCGGCGATATTGACCTGTACGCGCACCGCCGTGCCGGTTTTTGTCACGGCCGGCCGCGCCAGAAAAGTCAGTGCCTTACCCTGGCCGGCGGTGAAGGAAGAGGATGACTGCCGGAACGAGCCGATCTCGGCCGGCGAGGGCGCCAGGACGATGCTGCCGTGCTCCGCGTCGAGCAGTGCCATGTCGGCAACGGCGGTGAGCGGCTCGCGCAGGCCCACGACCATCGGCACGCCACGCGAGCGCGCCAGCATGGCGACATGGCTGGCGGTGCTGCCTGCCTTCAGAGCGATGCCGCCGCCATGGCTCCAGTCGGTTTCGAGAAAGCGCGTCGGCGCGATGTCCTCGCCGTAGAGGATGGCGCCGGACGGCGCGGCTTGGTCACTGTCCTCGGTCAGGGCACGCAGCACCTGGTCCCTGATATCCCGAAGGTCCGTGGCGCGGGCGCGGAAATAATCCTGGTCCGAAGCCTCGTAGCCGGCGATCTCGGCATCGAGCGCCTGCCGCCAGGCCGTGTCGGCGGGTGTTCCGGAAGCGATCGATGCGAAGGCCGGCCCGCTCAGCGCGTCGTCTTCCAGCATGGCGATGTGGAATTCGAGTATGTCGGCCGCATCTTTCTCGGCGGTTCCGACCATGGCCACGAGCCGGTTCACCGCCTTGCCGATCGCGGCCCGCAGGGACGTCCTCTCCTCGACGGAGCTTGCCTTGCTAACGTAAATGCCCGCGGGCTGGCCGAGGTCGAACAGAGGTCCCTCGGCATAGCCGGCCGAGGCAGGAACACCCTCAATACGCATGGCACGCGTTCCCAGCGGGTGAGCGCAGGCGCGGATCGGCCTCAAGCCGAGCGGACATGGCCGGCGTCCTCGTCGAAATCGCGCTGCACCAGTTCGACCAGCGCCCGGATAGCATCATCGGCGCCATCGCCGTTGGCCCTGATGTGCAGCACCGTGCCCTTCGGCGCCTTGGCCGCCATCACTTTGACGATGCTTTTTGCATCGAACCATGGGCCGTTGGCGGCGAGTGCAATCTCCACCTCGGCGGCAAAGCTCTTGGCCAGCTTGGTGAACTTCACCGAAGGACGCGCATGCAGGCCCACATCGTGGGTGATCAGGACGGTCGCTTCGGCGGTTGCGGACATATCTTCAAAAATCCCGTTCGCTCACGATGGCGACAATTCGTGCGCCGTCGCCACCACTTCCCGGAGCGAGGCGCCGCCGGATGCTTCGGTCGCCGCCATCACCGCGCCCTCGACGATCGGCGCGTTGCAGACGATGATTTTGTGCGCACGCGGCTCGCCGATCAATTCCACCGCCATTTCCGAATTGGTCTCGGCGCCGCCGAGATCGACAAGAATGGCGACACCGGCGTCCGACCAGGCCTTGTCGATGGCGCCCATGATCGCCTCGACATTGGTGCCGAGCCCGCCATGGCCGTTTCCGCCGCACCACGCAAGCGGCACCTCGTCGCCGACCATTTGGCGTACCATGTCGGCCGTGCCCTCGGCGACCAGCGGCGAATGCGATACGATCACGATCCCGACATTGCTCATGCCTTGCCCCCGATGATTTGCGCCAGCGTGCGCACCAGCAGCGCGGTCGAGCGCGCGCCGGCATCCATATGGCCGATCGAGCGGTCTCCGAGGAACGAGGCGCGGCCGCGCAGTGCCTTCATCGGCACGGTGGCTTCGGCCGCGGCGTCGGCGACGTTGGCTATTTCAGCCGCCGTCCTTCCCCCGGCCAAGGCATCATGCACCGGCCGCAGCACATCGAGCATGGTTTTTTGTCCTACCTGCGACTTGCCGCGCGCGGCCACCGCTTCGATCGCCTTGCCGAAGGCAACCGACAGATTGGCGCGGTCGGGTTCCGCCGAAATCTCCTTGCCGAGCGCCATGAACAGCGTGCCGAACAGCGGGCCGGAAGCGCCGCCCACCGTCATCACCAGCTTGGTGCCAATTGCCTTCAGGGCGTCCGGCAGCGGCTTCGCGGCGAACACGTCGGCCTCGGCCCGTACGGCGTCGAAGCCGCGCTTCATGTTCAGCCCGTGGTCGCCGTCGCCGATCGCCTGGTCGAGCGCGGTCAATTCCTCGGCGTGCGCGGCAATCGCATCCGCGGCGGCCGTGATAAGCCTCGAAAGGTCCAGCGCCGTCATGTCGCCCGAATTCCCGGTTTGCACCTTGCCGGCAGTAGCGAAAGAACGGTCGTTCGACAACTGATGCATGCGTCAGGCCGTGACAAGCAGTGTGGCGGCGGCCGCGAACACCTCTGCCACGGCATGAGCACCCGGATCGACCACGCCCTGCAATCCGGCACCGACATAGGCGGACCGCCCGGCTTTTGCCTTCTCCATGGCCGCGGTGGCCTCCGCACCGCGCCGGGCTGCTGTCGCCGCGTCGCCAAGGCCGTTGCCGTCGAGGGCCTTCAAGGCCGGCTCCAGCGCATCGACCATGGTGCGATCGCCGGGTTTGGCGCCACCGTAGAAGGTCATGCGTTCAAGCCCGGCGAGCAGGGCCTTGGGCACACCGGCGCCACCGTCCAGGGCCCGTCCGGCCGCTGTGAAAAAGATCGACAGCAGCACCCCGCTGGAGCCGCCCATCGATGCGCTCAATATGTCGCCCACTGCAGCTAGGGTCGCCGCGGGGTCGGCAAGCGGCAGCGTGTCGAGCCGATCAAGAACGCTTCGTGCGCCGGTCGCCACCGTCGAGCCGGTGTCGCCGTCGCCCGCCTTGGCGTCCAGTCCGTTCAATGCCGCTTCGAGCGAAATCAGCTTCTCGCAGACGGTGACGATCAGGCGCCTCGTCCCGGCATCCTGGCTAGCCCTGTGTGCCGTGCTTTGTCCGGCTGCTTTTGCCATCGGTACGACAGCGGGCGCAACGAGCGGCTTGGCCGGCATCCAGGCGTGCGGGCCGACCGGCGCCAGCAACGCGGCCTCGCGTGCCGCATCGAGCCGGATCAGCGACAGCGAGAACCCGTTCATGTTGAGTGCCGTCATCAACGATCCGGGACCGATTGTGAACTTCACTGTCTTTGCCAGCGGTGAGGCAAGCACCGCATTGGCAACCAGCGACATTTCGAGCGGCGGCACGGAGCCGAGATTGTTGATCAGCAAGGCATGATCGGCCTTCGTGTCGAGCCGCCCCGCGAGGCGCTCCGCCATGACAGCCACCAGCTTGTCGGCACTCTGCACCGCGATGCGCTCGACGCCCGGCTCACCGTGGATGCCGAGGCCGAGCTCGCCATCGTTTTCGCCAAACCTGTCCTCGTGCGGCTGGCCGGGAATGGAGCAGGACGACAACGACATTCCGAGCGAGATGATATCCTTTGCCGCCGCACGCGCGGCCGCCGCGACGGATGCCAGGTCCTTGCCGGCTTCCGACAGGTGGCCTGATATCTTGTGCACGAATAATGTGCCGGCAACGCCGCGCGGCTGGGCGATGTCGGGCAGCGCGATGTCGTCGGCGACGATCACCATCTCGACGGCAAAACCTTCGGCGCGCGCCTTCTCGGCAGCGAGGCCAAAATTGAGCCGGTCGCCGGTGTAGTTCTTGACGATCAGCAGGCAACCGGCTGGTCCGGTGACCGCGCGAATGGCCGCCAGCACCGCTTCGACGCTCGGCGAGGCGAAGATCTCGCCCGAGACCGCCGCCGTCAGCATGCCTTTGCCGACGAAGCCGGCATGCGACGGCTCGTGCCCGGCGCCGCCGCCGGAGACGACGGCAACCTTGGACTTGTCCCAATCGGCGCGCAGCACGACCTTGATCTCGGGATACCCGTCGAGGCGCGCGAGGTCGCCTGAGCCAATGGTGCGCAACAGGCCGTCCAGGGCCTCGGTGACGATCGTTTCCCTGCGGTTGAAAAAGTGCTTCATCGAATTCGTCCCGTATTCGCAATCTCAATCGGAAGCCGGCGTCCCCTTGGCGGGGGCGCCGAAGCCGCTCACATCAATCGTTGTCCGTCGGCGCCGAAATAGAGCGGCGAGCGGTAGCGGATCACCACCTCGTCGCCTTGCGCCAGATCGGTGTCGGGATCGGTCAGCGTCACCAGCTTCTTCGGCCCCACCGTCACGTGCAGATGGTTCTGATCGCCGAGATGCTCGACCCAGTCGACGACGCCATCAGCATGGCCATTCACGGCCTTCTCGATCGCCAGGTGCTCGGTGCGCGCGCCGATTGTCCTGGTGCCGGCCGGCGCGCCGCTATCGGGAAGTAGCCCCGTCGGCAAAAGATTGATCGCCGGCTGGCCGAGCCTTGCCGCGACATGCAGATTTGCCGGTTCCGAATAAATGGTTCGTGGTGAACCGATCTGTACCAGCACGCCGTCGGCGAGGATGCCGATGCGATCGGCCATGGTCATCGCCTCGATCTGGTCGTGCGTGACGTAGAGCATGGTGGCACCGAGCTCGGACTGGATGCGCTTCAATTCGAGCCTGAGATCCGCGCGCAGCTTGGCGTCGAGTGACGACAGCGGCTCGTCCATCAGGTAGATGGAAGGCTTGCGCACCAGCGCGCGGCCGATGGCGACACGCTGCATTTCGCCGCCCGACAATTTGGTCGAACGGTTGGCAAGCTTGTGATGGATGCGCACCATCTTCGCGACCTCCTCGACCCGGCGGCGGATTTGGTCTTCCGGTATTTTCCGCGCCGGCGAGCGCAGTGGGAAGGCGAGGTTGTCGAACACCGACAGATGCGGATAGAGCGAATATTGCTGGAAGACGAAGGCTGTGTCGCGCTCGGCCGGTGACAGGGTCGTGGCATTGTGGCCACCGATCTCGATCGTGCCTGCATCCGGCCGTTCCAGCCCTGCAATCAGCCGCAGTGTGGTCGTCTTGCCGGCGCCGGTCGGCCCCAAGAGCACGACGAATTCGCCGTCCGATATATGCAGGTCGAGCCCGCTGACGGCGACATGGTCGCCGAAGCTTTTGGTCACGCCTTTGATGTGCACGTCAGCCATGCTGCGCTCTCCCCTGAGAGGCGGTGTCGTGGATTGCCGTTCTCACCGCGCGCCCGGAGCCTTTTTCGAACAGCGACAGCCGCGCGCCGTTCAGTGTCAGGCCGACATGGTCGCCAGCATTGAGCCGGATTTCGGCCGGCACCCGCGCCTTGATGATGCCGTCCGCCGTTTCCACCGCGACGATCTGGGTGGTGCCGAGATATTCGGTGCCGTAGATGGCGCCGCGCAGCTTGGATGTATCGTCGAAGCGGATGTGTTCGGGGCGAATGCCGAGCGCCATGTCGGCAGGTGCTACGTCCTCGCGCACCTCTGGCACTGCCACTGTCGCCCCTTGGACGACCACCTCCTTAGCGCCTTTTGTGAGTCCACCGCCAAATTTCAAAAAATTCATCGGCGGCGAGCCGATGAAGTCGGCCACGAACATGGTAGCGGGGCGGTCGTAGATCTCGCGGGGCGTGCCGAACTGCTCGATGACGCCGTGGTTCATCACCGCGATCTTGTCGGCCATTGACATGGCTTCCATCTGGTCATGCGTGACGTACACGGTCGTCGCGTGGATGCGGTTGTGCAGTTCGCGCAGCTCATGGACCATGAGGTCACGGAATTCGGTATCGAGCGTGCCGAGTGGCTCGTCCATCAGGAAGCATTTCGGCCGCCGCACGATGGCGCGGCCAAGCGCGACGCGCTGGCGGTCGCCGCCGGCAAGGCCGGATACGGATTTGTTGAGCAGATGGTCGATGCGCAGAAGCTTCGCCGTTTCCTCGACGCGGGTGCGGATCTCGGCCGAGGGCATGCCTTGCGCCAAAAGTGGGAAGCCGATGTTCTTGCGCACATTCATGTGCGGATAGAGCGCGAACAGCTGGAAGACGAAAGCGATGTCGCGCTCGCGGGCCCTGAGCATGGTGACGTCGTCGCCGCCGAGCAGGATCTGGCCGCCGGTCGGCAGTTCGAGCCCGGCGATCATTCTCAGTGTCGTCGTCTTGCCACAGCCCGATGGCCCCAGCATGACGAAGAACTCGCCGTCCTCGACGACGAAGTTGGAATCCTGGACGGCGACGAAATCGCCGAAGGCCTTTCTCAGATGTTGGACGCGAATTTCGGCCATGATTATTCCGGGAACTTCGAGACGATGATGAACATCACCGTGCCGGCGAGCATGGTGATGAAGGAATAGGTGTAGAGCGACAGCGCGAAGGGCTGGAACAGCATCAGGAAGCCGATGGCGATCAGCGCCGTGGCAATGTTTTCCATCAGCCCGCGCCTGGCCCAGCGGGGCCAGCGCGATTTCCTGAAGATGGTGGGGCGCGTCATGCGTAGCGTCCTCCCTTTTCCCCGTTCAAAGGGAGAGATGGTTGCCCGGTGGTTCCCCCACTCCGTCGCTGCTCCGCAGCGCCACCTCTCCCCCCCTCAGAGGGAGAGGAAGGGAGCCTGGCTGAATCAAGTTCGCGCCCTTCCACACTAATCATTTGCGCACCGCACCGAAGGTGATGCCGCGCAGCAATTGCTTGCGGAGCAGGATGGTGAAGACCAGGATTGGAACCAGGAAGATCGTCGTGCCGGCCGCCACGGCCGGCCAGTCCTGGCCGCCTTCGCCTATGATGGTCGGGATGAAGGGCGGCGCTGTTTGTGCCGTGCCGGAAGTCAGCAGTGCGGCGAAGGCATATTCGTTCCAGGCGAAGATCAGGCAGAAGATCGCCGTGGCGGCAATGCCGGTGGTCGCCTGCGGCAGCACGGTGCGCCAGAAGGCCTGCAGCCGCGTGTAACCGTCGATCATCGCCGCTTCCTCATATTCGCGCGGGATTTCGTCGATGAAGCCCTTGAGCAGCCACACCGCGAGCGACACGTTGACCGCCGTGTAGAGCAGGATCATGCCGAGGGCGGTGTCCGACAGGCCAAGCTCGCGGTACATCAGGTAGATGGGAATGGCGACCGCGATCGGCGGCATGAAGCGTGTCGACAGGATGAAGAACAGAAGGTCGTCGGCCAGCGGCACCTTGAAGCGCGAGAAGCCGTAGGCCGACAGTGTCCCGAGAAAGACGGCGCAGAAGGTCGAGCCGAAGGCGATGATCAGCGAATTGATGAAGCGCGGCAGGAAGTTGGATGGTCCGGCGATCACCATGTTGCGCTTGCGCACGGTCTCGTCGCAGAAGCCCGTCGCCGGTCCGAGCGAGTTGATATATTCAGGCGTCTGCCTGGTGCGCGTCGTGAACAGGTTGCAGTAGCCCTCGATGCTCGGCTGGAACACGATCTTGGGCGGATAGGCGATCGAATCCGGCGGCGTCTTGAAGCTGGTGGCGAAGATCCACAAGAGCGGCACGATCGAGATCAACGCGTAGGCGATGATGATGGCGCCGGCGATGCGCTTCGAATTCGACGAGGGCGCGACGACCGAATGGGCTGTGGTCAGGCTCATCTCTGCTTCACCTTGTTGAGCGCCTTGACGTAGATGTTGGCGAGACCGAACACCGCGACGAACAGGATGATGGCGAAGGCAGAGGAATAGCCGGTACGCCAGCTCTCGAAGGCCTGCCGTTTCAGCGTGATCGAGGCGACTTCGGTGGTCGAGCCCGGCCCGCCGCCGGTGAGCAGGTTGACCATGTCGAACATCTTGAAGTTCTCGATGCCGCGAAACAGCACCGCCAGCATGATGAAGGGCAGCGCCATCGGCAGCGTGATCGACCAGAACTGCCGCCAGTTGGAGGCGCGGTCGACCTCGGCCGCTTCATAAATATATTCGGGGATCGAGCGCAGGCCCGCGAGGCAGATCAGCATCACGTAGGGCGTCCACATCCAGGTATCGACGATGATGATCGACCACGGCGCCAGCGAGACGTTGGAAAGCATCTGGATGCTTGTCGGCGGAATGCCCGACACGAACGAGATGACATAGGAAAACAGGCCGATCTGCGGCTCGTAGAGGAAGCGCCAGAAATTACCGACCACCGCCGGCGACAGCATCATCGGCACCAGGATCAGCGTCGTCCAGAAAGCGTGGCCGCGAAACTTGCGGTCGATCAGCCAGGCCAGCGTGAAGCCGATCAGCGTCTGCAAGAGGATGGTCCAGAACACGAAATGCGCCGTCGTCTGCATGGCGATCCAGATGTCCTGGTCGCCAAGGATGCGCTGGTAATTGGCGAAGCCGAGGTTCTTCACCACCTCGTTTGGCCGGTTCGCGCGAAAATTGGTGAACGACAGGTAGATCGCCCAGAACAGCGGGAAGATGTTGATGGCGAGCAGCAACAGGATCGTCGGCGAGATGAACAGCCAGGCGAGGCCCTTGTCGCTGATGCCCCGGACCTTGCGGGCCAACGGTTCCGGGGTCGCCCGGGCAACGGTCTCCGCGGTCCGATTGAGCATGGTCAGTCCTGCTTCGGTCACTTCGTTCGTCTCTGTCATGGAATTTATCTGAACCGCGTCCCGTGCCAAGGGCGGCACGGGACGCGGCGTCATGGCTCGGGAGGAGCCTTGCGGTTGTCGCGGCTACATCTTGCCGTCGTCCTGGAAGACCTGCGTCCAGTCCTTGACCAGGCCGTCGAGCGCATCCTTGGCCGAACCCTGGCCGGCGACGACATAGTCATGGAAGCGCTTCTGCGAGGCTTGCAGCAGTGGTGCGTAGCTCGGCTCGGCCCAGAAGTCCTTCACGATCGCCATCGAGTCGAGGAAGGTTTGCGCATAGGGCTGGCTGGCCGGGAATTTCGGGTCCTTGACCACCGCGTTGAGGCAGGAATAACCGCCGAGCGACCACCATTTGGCCTGGACGTCCTTGTTGGCGAACCACTTGATGTATTTCAGCGCCGATTCCTGCTTGTCGGAATAGGAGACCACCGAAATACCCTGGCCGCCGAGCTGGGCGAATTGGGCGCCGCCGGGACCCTTTGGATTGACGAAATAGCCGATCTTGTCGCCGCCGACATTCTCGTCCTTCTGCAGGCCCGGCCATGTGAAGGCGAAGTTCATGTGCATCGCCACCTGGCCGGATTTGAAGGCATCGACGCCTTCGCCCATGTAGCTGTTCGAGGCGCCCGGAGGGGTGCAGCAATCGTAGAGCGCCTTGTAGAATTCCAGGCCTTTGACGGCGTCTGGCGAATTGACGAAGCCTTCCATCTCGTAAGGCTTCTTCGGGTTCTCGTATTGGAAGCCGTAGCTGTAGAGCACGTCCATGGCGCCCATGGTGATGCCTTCCGAGCCGCGCTCGGTGTAGATCGAGGCGCCATAGACCGTCTTGCCGTCGACCTGCCGCTTCTGGAAAAATTCGGCGATCTGCTTCAGCTGGTCGAAAGTGGCCGGCGGGCCGAGGTCCCAGCCATACTTCTCCTTGAATTCCTTCTGCAGTTCGGGCTTGGAGAACCAGTCCTTGCGGTAGGTCCAGCCGACGACGTCGCCCATGGCCGGCAGCGCCCAGTAGTTGGGCGTGTTCTTCGGCCATTCCGAATAGCCGACGACGGTCGCCGGCACGAAGTCGTCCATGCTGATCTTCTCCTTGTCGAAGAAGTCGTTCAGCTTGACGTAATGGCCATTCTCGGCGGCACCGCCGATCCACTGGCTGTCGCCGATGATCAGGTCGCAGAGCTTGCCGTGCGAGTTCAGCTCATTGAGGAAACGGTCGGCGTAGTTGGTCCACGGCACGAACTCGAATTTCATGCCGATGCCGGTTTCCTTGGTGAAATCCTTGGACAGTTCGACCAGCGCGTTGGCCGGGTCCCAGGCGGCCCAGCACAGCGTCAGGTCTTCAGCGTGCGCGGCGCTCGAGATAGCTGTCGACGCTGCGATCGCCGAGGTCAGTCCCAACGCCAGTTTCAAGCTCGATTTCATGCCTTCCTCCCATTTGCGAAACACGTCCGGATGACGGTCTCAAGATCCCTCAACCTCTCTCCTCAGAGGCCCAAACATGGCGGCGTCGTCGCGCCGCGGATGTTTAGTAATTTGTTTAGTGATGCAATTTTTACTAAACAAGGCAAGCGAATTCGTTGCTGCGCCGCAACATGCTGAAGCCGGTCTCTGAAAAGTTGAGAAAAGCGCCGCATCAGGCGGACGAGCGCGGAACGGGATACCCCTGGCCGATCGTCCGCGGGTTCAGTCGACCCGCTTGGTGCTCACCATCACCGTCCGGATCGGTGGCGCCGGCGGC
The DNA here is from genome assembly GCF_020164995.1 of Mesorhizobium sp. CO1-1-11. Lineage (NCBI taxonomy): Bacteria > Pseudomonadati > Pseudomonadota > Alphaproteobacteria > Hyphomicrobiales > Phyllobacteriaceae > Mesorhizobium > Mesorhizobium sp. CO1-1-11. The sequence goes on along the minus strand of NZ_JAIUHE010000007.1, from coordinate 111,894 downwards.
AGCAGCGCGCGGATGTCGCCGAAGGGAAACGTCGGCTCGAAGCGGAAGGCTTCGGCCAGCGAACCTTGCGCGCCGTTGCATTGGCCCGAGCGAAAAAGGTTTTGCGTCAGTGCAATGTCAACGAAGCGGTCCGGGTCCTGCGACTGGTGCATGCGGATCGCCTTGGCCTTGATGTCGGCATGGGCGGAAATATCGACATAGTGCGTCGGCGAGAATCCGGTGCCGCCCATCGTATCGGCATGCAGCACCGGAACCCCGAACGAAGCAGCGATGCGCACGCCGTCCGACAGCGCGCGGTGGTCGGCATGATAGTCGTTGGGCGCGTGCGTGATCGCCAGGTCCGGCCCGATCTCGCTGATCAGTGTTTTCAGTGCATCGATCAGCGCGGCGTCGGCCACCAGCCCGCCATCGGGAAAGTCGAGGAAGCGGGCTGCCGCCCCGAGCAGCGCGGCCGCGGCCATTGCCTCCTCGCGCCGGAAACGAGCCAGAAAAGCGGGATCGCTCTTGCCGCCCCTGGCACCATCGGTAGCCACGGCAAAAGTGAGTTCTGCGCCTTGCGCGGCATAGGCGGCCATCGTACCGAACATGAAGATCTCGATGTCGTCTGGATGAGCACCGAGTGCCAGTATTTTCAACTCTCTCTCCCCGGAAATGAAAAACGTGCCGAACGGAATCCTGCTCGCCCTGATCGCCTATGCAAGCTATTCGGGCAGCGATGCCGTTATCAAGAGCCTGGGCGGCCAATTCACGGTGTTCGAGATCGGCTTCTTCTCGACATTGTTTGCCGGCTGCTTCCTCTTCTTCAGCCGGCCGGCCAACGAGCGCTGGCGTGATTTCTGGCGCGCCAAACGTCCCTGGGCGGTGCAGGCGCGGGCCTGGGCCGGCATCGCGTCGGGCGTGCTCAGCGTCTATGCTTTCACCACCATTCCGCTGGCCGAGACCTATGCGCTCATCTTTCTGGCGCCGCTCTGCGTCACCATTCTGTCCACCGTGATCCTCAAGGAAAAGGTCGGGCCCTGGCGCTGGCTGGCGGTGGTCGCCGGCTTTGCCGGCGTCATGCTGGTTGTCAGGCCGGGCTTTCGCGAGCTGCACCTTGGTCACCTTGCTGCTTTCACCATCGCTTTCCTCGCCGCCACCAACGTCATCCTGATGCGGTCGCTGGCGCAGCAGGAAAAACGCACGACCATGCTCGGCGTGCTGATCGGCTATGGGCTGCTGTTCAACGGCATCGGTGCCGCCGCGACCTCCTTCACCGTCCCGGATGGAAAACAGCTGGCATGGCTGGTGATGGCGGGCGCCTTCACCGCCTGTGGACAATTGCTGCAGTTGCTGGCCGCCAAATACGCTCCGGCCAACCGGATTGCGCCGACGCATTATTCGCAGATCGTCTGGGCGGTCATCCTCGGCGCGCTGTTCTTCCGGGAATATCCGGACTGGCTGTCGCTTGTCGGCCTCGCCGTCGTCGGCGGATCGGGCCTGCTGACCATGGTGCGCGAGGAAGTGCGGCTGGGCACGGTGCGCTGGAATCCGTTTTCCCGCGCACGGCTCTAACCAGGCCTGGTGCGATAAAGTTGCACGGCGCCCGCGACCGCTGATATGCGGGCGTAATGACGACCAAACCCTTGCCGGAACTTCCGGTATCCGCCGTGCTGCCGGCGCTGAGAGAGGCGCTCGGCTCTGGCAACAGCGCCGTGCTGGTCGCGCCGCCCGGCGCTGGCAAGACCACGCTGGTGCCGTTGGCGCTGCTCGATGCGCCCTGGCTGGGCACGAGCAAGATCGTCTTGCTCGAACCGCGACGGCTCGCCGCCCGCGCCGCCGCGCGCCGCATGGCCGAGTTGCTGGGGGAAGAGCCCGGCGCCACCATCGGCTACGCCATGCGCATGGAAAACCGCACCTCGGCGCGGACGAAAATCCTGGTCGTCACCGAGGGCGTGCTGGCGCGCATGATCCTCGACGACCCTGAACTGCCCGGCGTTTCGGCCGTCATTTTCGACGAATTCCACGAGCGCTCGCTCGACGGCGATTTCGGTCTCGCTCTCGCCCTCGATGTGCAAGGCGCGCTGCGGCCGGATCTGCGTCTGCTGGTGATGTCGGCAACGCTCGACGGCGCACGGGTCGCGAAACTCCTGTCGGGCGCGCCGGTGATCGAAAGCGAGGGCCGCGCCTTTCCCGTCGATGTCAGATACGACGAGCGGCCGGCCGGTGTGCCGATCGAGGACGCCATGGCCAAGGCGATCCGCGCCGCCCTTGCCGAGGAGAGCGGCAGCGTGCTTGCCTTCTTGCCCGGCCAGCGCGAGATCGAGCGCACCGCCGAGCGGCTGGCCGGCAAGGTCGGCGCCGCCACCGATATCGTCCCGCTCTATGGCCTGCTCGACGGCAAGGCGCAGGACGCGGCGATCAAGCCGGCACCGACGGGCCGCCGCAAGGTGGTGCTGGCGACCTCCATCGCCGAGACCTCCATCACCATCGACGGCGTGCGCGTCGTCATCGATTCCGGCCTGTCGCGGCTGCCGCGCTATGAGCCGGCCAGCGGACTGACCAGATTGGAAACCGTGCGTGTCAGCAAGGCCTCAGCCGACCAGCGCGCCGGCCGCGCCGGCCGCACGCAGGCCGGCGTCGCCATCCGGCTGTGGCGTGCAGAGCAGACGGCCGCACTTCCCGCCTTCACCCCCCCGGAAATCCTTGAGGCGGACCTGTCGGGCCTGCTGCTCGACTGCGCCGCCTTCGGTGTCGCTGATCCAGCCAGTCTTGCTTTCCTCGATCCGCCGCCGGCTCCCGCGCTCAATGAAGCACGGGCGCTGTTGCGCGCGCTCGATGCGATTGATGAGGCAGGGCGGTTGACGGACGCGGGCGCTGCGATGCGCAAGCTCGCTCTGCCGGTGCGGCTGGCGCATATGGTCGCCGAGGCGGCCAGCAGCGGTCATGGTGGTGAGGCGGCCATGCTTGCCGTGCTGCTGACCGAGCGTGGCCTTGGCGGTGACGGTGCCGACCTCGAACGGCGATTGATGCGCTTTCGCGCGGAAAGATCGCCGCGTGCCACGTCGGCGCGCCAGCTTGCCGAGCGCCTGGCCAGGCAGGTAGGCGGTGCGAAGACCAACGGAGCTGTTCCAGCCGGAACCCTGCTCATCCACGCCTGGCCGGACCGCGTCGCCAAGGCGCGCGGCGAGCGCGGCCGTTTCGTGCTGGCCAATGGTTCCGGCGCCATGCTCGACGCCGGCGACCCGCTGGCGGGCGAGCCGTTTCTGGTCGTCGCGGACGTGCAAGGCAAGGCGCAGAATGCCCGCATTACGGCGGCTGCGGCAAGCAGTGAGGAGGACATCCGGGCAGCACTTGGCGGCAGGATCGAAACGCGCCGGCAGACGAGTTTCGATCGCGACAGGCGCGCCGTGCGGGTGCGCGAAACCGTGCGGCTTGACGCCATCACGCTCGCCGAACGCATGTTGCCGCCGCCGGCCGGCGCCGACGCCGACCGCGCCATCATCGAGGCCCTGCGCGAGCATGGGCTTTCCCTTCTGACCTGGAGCAAGGAGGCGCAGACGCTGCGCCACCGGCTGTCCTGGCTGCACAAGGGCTTGGGCGAGCCCTGGCCCGACATGTCGGATGAAGCGCTCATCGCGCGCCTCGACGACTGGCTGCTGCCTTTTCTGTCCGGTGCGGCCTCCCTGGCCGCCATCGATCCCGGAACTGTCGCGGCCGGGCTGGCGTCGCTCGTGCCACATGACCTGCAACGCAAGATCGAAGCACTGGCGCCGACTCATTTCGATGCCCCGTCGGGCAGCCATGTGCCGATCCGCTATGACGGCGAATGGCCGGTTCTGGCGGTGCGCGTGCAAGAATTGTTCGGCCTCGACCGCCATCCGTCGATCGCCAACGGCACCGTCCCCTTGACGCTTGAACTGTTGTCGCCGGCGCACCGGCCGATCCAGACGACGCGAGACCTGCCTGGCTTCTGGCGCGGCTCCTGGACCGATGTGCGCGCCGACATGCGCGGCCGCTATCCCAAGCATGTCTGGCCGGAAAACCCATTGCTCGCCGCCGCCACCGCCCGCGCCAAGCCGCGCGGGACCTAGCCTTTGCTGGTTTGCGGCTGTAATCCATGGCCATGATCAACATCCTGAACACGCCCGACTTCCAGCAAAGCCAGCGACTGCGCCTCAACACGCTGATCCGGCTGCGCTGGCTGGCCATTGTCGGCCAGAGCGTGACCGTGCTCGTCGTCGCCTACGGCCTGAAGTTTCCGCTGCCGGTCAGTCTGTGTTTTGCCCTCATCGCCTGTTCGGCCTGGATGAACCTGTTTCTGGCCTTTCGCTTTCCGGCCGCGCACCGGCTCACCCCGTTCGCCGCCTTCGGCATCCTGGTCTTCGACAGCCTGCAGCTTGCCGGCCTGCTCTACATGACCGGCGGCCTGACCAATCCGTTCTCGCTGCTGATGACCGTACCCGTCGTCATTTCGGCGACGTCGCTGCCCCTTCGCCTCACCGCCATCCTCGGCGGGCTGGTGATGATCGCGGCGACCTTGCTGGTCTTTCGCCATCTCCCGCTGCCCTGGTACGAAGGCGCGCCCCTGGTGATGCCCTTCATCTATGTCGCCGGCATGTGGATGGCGGTGCTGTCCTCCATTGCCTTCACCGCCATGTACGCCTTCCGGGTGGCCGCCGAAGCGCGGCTATTGGCCAACGCGCTCGCCGCCACGGAACTGGTGCTGCAGCGCGAGCAGCACCTTTCCGCGCTCGACGGGCTGGCGGCGGCGGCGGCGCACGAACTCGGCACCCCGCTCGCCACGATCACGCTCGTCGCCAAGGAGATGGAAAAGGCGCTCGGCAGCGATCCGAAATACGGGGAAGACGTGAAGCTGCTGCGCTCTCAGAGCGAGCGTTGCCGTGAAATCCTCAAGCGCCTGACCAGCCTGTCGTCGGAGGGCGAGGCACATCTGTCCCGCCTGCCACTGACCTCGCTGGTCGAGGAGGTGACGGCGCCGCATCGCGACTTCGGCATCTCGATCAAGCTTCGCCCTGGCGAGCGGACCGGGCCGGAGCCGGTCGGGCGCCGCAATCCCGGCGTCATCTATGGTCTCGGCAATCTGGTCGAGAACGCGGTCGATTTCGCCCGCAAGAGCGTCACCGTGCGCTGGAGCTGGGACGAGGCGACGGTCTCCTTCTCGATCACCGATGACGGCCCGGGTTTCCCGCCCGAGATCATCGACCGCATCGGTGAACCCTACATGTCGACACGCCAGGGCACGGAAGCCGGAGGCGGCCTCGGGCTCGGCCTGTTTATCGCCAAGACATTGCTCGAACGTTCGGGCGCCACGCTCGACTTTCGCAATTCGAGCGGCCTCGGCGAAGGGGCCGTGGTGCGGATTTCGTGGCCGAGAAGCGTCTTCCTGAACCCGGAATCGGCCCCAGCCACCATGTTTGACACTGCGTAAATTGGACAATGGCCCCGCAAAACTATATCTGCGTAAAAATAAGGCAGCAGGAATTTTCGAGACGATGACAGGCGATGAGAACAGTGGGCCTATGGTTGAAGGCGAGGACACCTCGCTTCTGATCGTCGATGACGACAAGCCGTTCCTGACCCGTCTGGCCCGTGCCATGGAAACCAGGGGTTTCGTGGTCGAGACGGCGGAGAGCGTCGAGGAGGCCGTGGGCAAGGCGCGCGCCAATCCGCCCGCCTATGCGGTGGTCGACATGCGGCTGGGCGACGGCAACGGCCTCGATGTCGTCGCCGCCATCCGCGAGAAGCGTGAGGACTCCCGCACCATCATCCTGACCGGTTACGGCAACATAGCCACCGCGGTGACGGCGGTGAAGCTCGGCGCCGTCGACTATCTGTCGAAACCCGCCGACGCCGACGATATCTTTGCGGCATTGACCCGCACCACCGGCGAGCGCGCCGCGCCGCCGGAAAACCCGATGTCGGCCGACCGCGTGCGCTGGGAGCATATCCAGCGCGTCTACGAAATGTGCGAGCGCAACGTTTCAGAGACCGCACGCCGGCTCAACATGCATCGCCGCACGCTGCAGCGGATCCTGGCCAAGCGCGCGCCGCGCTGAGAGACTGTTTGGAAATTCTGCTCTGGCGGCCATCTGGCGGCGTTTTCTGCGCTTCCCTTGCTCACGGACGAATGTCCGCTGCGCTGCGGTTCTCAACCACCATATGACCAGTCAGAGCGAATTCGAAACAGTCTCCGAGGCGCTGAAAAGGGTCCCATGCTTGCCCGGCGGCCGGACTTTGCGCATCATTGCAAATGACGCACGCCGGCAGGCGGCATGACGGAGGCGACATGCAGGATTTGAAGCGACGGCCGGTTTCCGTCTTCCGCGAGTTCCTCGACAGCGAGGCGGCCGGCGGCATCATCCTGATGGTGGCCGCCGCCCTTGCCCTGATCGTCGCCAATTCGCCGCTCGCCGGGACCTACTTCTCGGTTCTCCACGCCTATCTCGGCCCGCTCAGCGTCTCGCACTGGGTCAATGACGGGCTGATGGCGGTGTTCTTCCTGCTCGTCGGGCTGGAGATCAAGCGCGAGATGCTGGACGGCCAGCTCTCGACCTGGCCGCGCCGGGTGCTGCCCGGCATCGCGGCGGCCGGCGGCATGGTGGTGCCGGCGCTGGTCTATGTCGCCATCAACAGCAACAATTCGGCCGCACTGTCCGGCTGGGCGATCCCGACCGCCACCGACATCGCCTTCGCGCTCGGCGTCCTGTCGCTGCTCGGCAGCCGCGTGCCGGCCTCGCTGAAGGTCTTCCTGACCGCGCTTGCCATCATCGACGACCTCGGCGCCGTCATCATCATCGCCATATTCTACACCAGCGGCCTGTCGCTGGCCTATCTCGGCGCGGCCTTCGCCGTGATTGCCGTGCTCGTCCTGCTCAACCGTATGCGGGTGATGAACCTTGTGCCCTATCTCGTGCTTGGCGCCATCCTGTGGGTACTGGTGCTGAAGTCCGGCGTCCATGCCACGCTGGCCGGCGTGGCACTTGCGCTGACCATTCCGCTCGAACGCTCGGCCGGCATCGGCCACGACCTTGACCATTCGCCGCTGCACCGGCTCGAGCACGGCCTGCACAAGCTGGTGGCGTTTATCGTCATCCCTATCTTCGGCTTTGCCAATGCCGGCGTTTCGCTCACCGGCCTGAGTTTTAGCGCCCTGATCGAGCCGCTCACGCTGGGCGTCGCAGCCGGTCTCGTCGTCGGCAAGCTGGTCGGCGTCTTCGGCTCCTCCGCGCTCGCCATCCGCTTCGGCCTCGCCGACCTGCCGGCCAACGCCGGCTGGCCGCACATGATCGGCATTTCGCTCCTGTGCGGCATCGGCTTCACCATGAGCCTGTTCATCGGCCTGCTCGCCTTCGCCAACGACGTGGCGCTGCAGGACGCGGTCAAGGTCGGCATCCTTGCCGGTTCCTTCATCGCCGCGCTGCTTGGTGCCGCGGTGCTGCTGATGGCCCCGGCTGTGGGTGGCGAGGAAGAGACGGAGTAGCCGTTCCGGGCTGGAGCATCTGGCGGGCAACGCCGCGCCGCCTCTCACCTGGTTGCCGCCATCTCCCCGTAAACGGGTCGAAAGGGTGGGCCGCAACGCAGCCGCCTTTTTCTGCAACGCCGGCGATCGGCGAAATCCATGATGAGCGCCCTTCTCCCCGTCTCTATACGGGGAGAAGATGCCGGCAGGCAGATGAGGGGCGGCGCCAGCATCTGACAGTTGCGGCGTCAATTTCAGGGCCGCGATTACTCGCTCTCCCCCTCCAGCGCAGGCACCGCGACACCCGCCAGTTCCGCCGCCAGCAGCCGCGCCGCGCCGGCGCGCGCGATGCGCAGCATCAGCGCCTTGCGCGTCGCCGCCGCCATGCGGTGCTCGGGCGCATCACGCAAGATCTCGGCGCCATAGCCGTCGGAGAGAATGAAGCCGCATTCCTCGGGAAAGATTTCGGCCGGCACGCCGGGATGTGTGGCGAAAAAAAAGCGGTCGGAATGCAGCCGGTAATCGGGCCATTTGCGGTCGACGCGAAAATCCTCGATCGAGGATTTGATCTCGATAATCCAGATATCGCCCTGCCGCGTCAGCGCCACGAGATCGGCGCGCCGGCCGGTGGCCAACGACAACTCGGGCAGCACATGCGCGCCCATCTGCATCAGCAACCGCTGCACGCCCCGCCGCACCAGCATGGCGCGCTCGGACTGGCGACCGTCGATCAGAGGGTTCAGGAGAATCGGGGAGATGATCGGCATGGCAGGCACCATGCCAGACTTTGTTCACGGTTTGAACCCGGTTTTAGGAGGCGATTATATATTTGACAGACCCAACTGACTATGCGATAACGAATCCAAGGAGTTATCGCTATGTCCGTTCTGTCCCGCCCCTACTTCCACGACGAAGCCGCCGCATTCGAGCATGTCGAAGGTATGCTGTGGCCGCAGGGTCCGGTCTGCCATCATTGCGGCTCCATGGAGAAGCACTACGCATTGAAGGGTGGCCGCACCAAGCCTTCCAAGAAGAACCCGCATGGCTTGGAAATCCATGGCCTCTACAAGTGCTCGGATTGTCGCAAGAAGTTCACCGTTCGTATGGGCACGATCTTCGAGGAGTCCAAGCTTCCGCTGCACATTTGGCTTCAGGCTTTACATGCCATGTGCGCGAGCAAGAAGGGCGTTTCGGCTCACCAGCTGCACCGCGCTCTGGAAATCACCTACAAGACCGCTTGGTTCATGTGCCATCGCATTCGCGAGGCCATGCGCTCTGGCGACTTCACGCCCATGGGCGGCAACGGCAAGACCGTCGAGGCCGACGAGACCTACATCGGTCGCCTAGCCGGTACTCCGGTTAAGACCGGCGGCGGCGCTCACAAGAACACTGTCGTCACGCTGGTCGAGCGCGGTGGCCGTGCCCGTTCCTTCCACGTCGATACCGCCCGCATTGGCACGATCATGCCGATTGTCCGTGCCAATATCGCCAAGGAAAGCGCGTTGATGACGGATGAGGCTGCCATGTATCGCCGCGTGGGCCAGGAATTTGCCTCGCACGATGTCGTCACGCATTCCAAGGATGAATACGTGCGCTACGAAGGCGAAAAGACCATCCACACCAACACCGTCGAAGGCTACTATTCGATCTTCAAACGCGGCATGAAGGGTGTTTACCAGCATTGTGCGGAACACCATCTGCACCGCTACCTAGCAGAGTTCGACTTCCGCTATTCGAACCGCGTCGCCTTGGGCATCGATGACAACGTGCGCTCGCTCATCGCTTTGAGGGGTGCCAAGGGCAAGCGCCTGACTTATCGGAGACCTGTTGAGGTCTAAGCGGGACCACTACCGAAAGCCCGTCCAGCTGACATTGCCGCTCTGGCGATACGAGAAGCGAAGGAAAAAGTGAATCCCGATCAATGGGTTACGCCAAAATGTCAGTAACGTTTTGATTCGGCTTGATTTTTCCCGCAAATCGGAATAGTGTCTTTGTCGGCGGGGTACGCCGGAACCCCCTTGGGCGGCATCGTAGATGCCGCAGTCGGACGGACGGTCGCCCACTTTGGATGGTGGCCTACAAGCCCCCGATGGCAACGAGGCCGGGACCCGCCGCTTTCATATCTCATAGCCATAGAACCGGAAGACTTTCTTCTGTGCGTCGGTGAGTCTCAGCGTCCAGTTCTTCCACGGTAGAAGCGTGACCCCCCATCCCGCGTAGTGGCCATCGCCTCGGGATGCCACGCGGTCCCTTAGAGCTTCCGCGTATTCTGTGTTCCACTTCTTGGTTCCGGCGTTTGCGGCTTGATAGAAGGCGCTGGCGACCACATCGGCAACCTGACAGCCTGCGTTTTTGTTGTGCTCAATAACTTCGATCAAGCGACGGTCGATGACCCTAAAATCAGGGGCGTTGGCGGTCTGATATATCCGTCCGGTCTCAGATTGGTTCGCGAGCAGATGTATGTAAGTCTCGACGTGTCGATACGAGTGCCCACCACGCTTCGAAAACACCAGCTTTACGTGCTTCGGTTCCCCTGTCTCAGCGATTGAACGGCGCGCGCACCACTGGCTAACGCGTTCGAGTAGAACCCGAATGCAATAATTGTAGAAGAAATTGTGCTTGTGCAAAGAGACCGCCTCGGCTTGGGGATTTCGATAACCTCGCATGTTCTTTTTGTTTGAGGCTACGACAAAAAAACGCAGGTTTTCGGCCGCTAGGGCTTGGCAGACCGGTAGCTTCTTGTGCTCCACCAGATTGCGAAAATGTAGGTCAGGGCTTTGGGTCGAAAAGACCGATTTCTTGATTGTCTGGATGAGTGGCACCAACTCTGGTTCATTGGCGGCGCGCACGACCACGCAACCGACCGTGAACCACTCACTAGCGCCATTCGGATCTATAGGTGCTACAGTTTTGATACCAGGATCGCCAGCTTCATCAAAATAGGCGATGAAGTACGGGTCTGGTAAACTCCCCTCAGAGGCCATTCGACATGAAGAAGACCGACAAGGAAAAGAGTCAAGTTGAGAAGTTCCGCGAATTGGCGCGGGAGATTGAAACCGTCGATTCCGAAGAGCCTTTGAACGAAGCGCTTAGGAAGGTAGCGAAATCGCCGCCGCCGAAGGACGACAAGGAGCCATCCGATGAGCGGTGAGGGAAGCCGCTTGGCACTCACCGCGCTAACTTTCGCGACAGTCGCCTGTGCCTTTTTCCTGACGCGCAATATGAATCCAGGCCAGCGCGTTGTCGCGCTCGTTGCCGTAGCTGTTTTGAGCCCGATTGTGTTCGGTTTTCTCTACATGATTTCCATTCTCATGCAGTTTGATGGCCACTCGATGTAAATAGGTTGGCGCGCCATCGGGGAAGATGGGTCTGTCAAATATACAATCGCCTTTTAGGATGCGATTATCTGGTTGACAAACCCAACCTTTCATGTTCACAATTACAACTCGCGAGACAGAACGGCCTGCCCTTCCAAAAGGTGGGCCGTTCGCGTGTTCGCTCTAGCGGTTGCGATGGTCGCAATATGTGGGGTAGCGGCAGAGATTGCGGATTTGTCAACTTTAATTTCGCTGAGAATCTTGTGAACCAAAGCGAATTAGTTTAGTTATGTACATGGGCCTGGCCCACGAGATCGCCTTTGCGGTCGCCCAAAAGCCTCTGCGGAAACGCTGGGGCTTTTTGAGTATTTAGCCTTTGCGTTCAACGTTTTCAAAGCAGCTGTATTTTGACGCCAGCATCGGCCAATCCTCCTCTTTCAGGTGGCATTCGATTAGCTTTTTGTCGTCCATAAGCCGCTTGTAGGGCCGGTTCTTCGCATGATAGCCGCCCATACAAATCGGCCACAGAAAAAGGTCAGCGAATTGCGCCATTGGCGACGATTTTTCCTTGGTCTGAAATTCGTATAGGGTTCCGTTGAATTCCTCGGGCGTGAGCGGCGCGTATTTGCCGGAGTTGTCCTTAGCGAACGGCATGCCCTCAGCCTTTAGGGTGTCGTAGTAGGATTTTAAGCGCGCGTCTTCCGGCTTGTTGCAGCGCTCGGGATGGACCCTAAGTCGCAACTCCTTGCTCCGGGCGAATTTAACCGAACGTTCCACAACGACGCTAAAGGCGGTCTTGCAAAGCTGCCAAGGCTGCTTCTGGTACATCTCTAGGTAACGGGCGTTGTAGCCGGGTCGATCGATCGTGCACGCAATCCCGGTTACGGGCGCATCGCGCATCATGACGTAAAGCTCTTCGTAAAATTGCTTTTGCTCGGCTTCGTCCAGACCGCGAAGCCAATCGAAATTGAGGTTTTGGGATCTGATTTCTGAGGAATGCAGAGGGGCTTCAACGCCCCACTTTTCGCAGAAACTGCGGTGGAGTTCGCGGGCTTCTGCTTCCTCATCACTACGGACAAGCACGCCGCCTAGCGCAAACCAATCATAGCCGTGTTCGGCCTTCTTGCCTGGGTCACGAGTGGGATGTCTGGTACCGGAGTCGTCCAAGTACAAATTCAGCGTTACCGGCATGGAGCCTTATTTCGATGACTTGCCGCTTTGGCGGCGTACAAACTCTTTTATCTGTTCGGAGGTAAGTTTCGGCGCCTTCGCAATCTTCGTCACTACCTCTTCAAAAGCGGCGTCGGACTGGTCTGTCTTGAGCGCGCGCGCCGCCTCTTCGAATTTCTCTTTTTGGGTCTTTTCTTTCATCGCTGTACCTATTGCCCCTTGGGGGTCAGCCGCTTCCGCTGCCGCTTAACGTAATCCTCTAGCGCCTCCAAAAGATAGTCATCGACCTCACCGGTTGCGACCAATCGAAGAGACTGACCGGGCGATCCTTCCTCTGTAAACACTACGCGTTCGTTGGGTGCAGCAACCACGGTTTGGGCTGCCGGCGCGCGCGCCGTGGGCTGCACTCCTGCGCTCATATATTCGGTCATGTCAGATCCTCCGTTTGCTTCACCATGCGATTCTACGGTGTTTGCCGGGGCGCTGTCATAACTTTCGTATGCGTTCTCTTGCCTGAGAAACGCGCTTGTTTCCGTATATGCCTTTATCACCGGGTCAATGGCACGGTTTTGAAATTCCTCACGGATGAGGAAACTGCGCAGCGTCGTATCCGAGACGTGGCCGTCCGGGAAACGGTTCTTTAGAACTGTGAATAACTGCGGCTTGAACGCTGCGATTAAGAGTGCATTCCCGCGATTCGAATCGGGGCTGGGGTGCAAGATGTCCAGGGCCAGCTGAGAGATGCGGACCTCACCCTTTCCGACTTTGTCCAGTAGCCCGTAGTGAGTTAGCGTAGCAATTGCCTTGTCTGCTGCACCGCTACTCCCGCTATATCCCATTGCAATTGCAGCAGAATTTCGATCCATAGGATTGCGCCTATTTGTGGAGAACACTTTCTCTGCTTGCTTTAACGCAGCTGGAAGGGAGAAGTTAGGATAACCAGGGCTTCGCAACCGTGACATTTTTGGCTCCTTTCGTAATGGAGCCGCCTTATACGCTTTTGCATGGTGCGAAGCAATGACGAGCTAAGGTCTTGCTCGCGGCGAAGCAAACACCTTGACGGTCAATTGCTTCGGCCTCATAAACAGCGTGCGGGATTCGCCGCCAACATGATTCTGAGAGGATAGGGAATGAAGAGAGCCGGTAGCCCCTCGCGTTCCGGTCATCGGCGCCTGAGGGGAGACTAACGAAAAGGCCGCCGAACCGTTTGCAGCGGTAAGGCGGCCCTAGATGACCAGCAGTCGGAAAGAGGTGGTAGCCTCGCGACCACTAGAGCGTCACAGCCTAGATTCGCACCTCTGCCGCCTCTTTTCAAGACCCCTCGCTCTGAAAGAGGTCCGTCATGGTTTGGGTTAGCCCCTACCTACGTTTCCGCTTTGGCCGCACGGAATCTGTGTGCGGCCATTATCGCAGCCGATAAGACCGGCGCCAGCGGCGTAGCCGCCTAGCCGTCCGATCAACGCAATTGCCGGGGACTATATCCCCGGCTTTTTCTTGCGGTGCCTCGCATAGCGCCAGAGCGGCAATTCCAGCTGGACTGGTTTTCGGAAGTGCGTCCGCTTCTCGTCAAGCAGGTCTATGATAGGTGAGGCGCTTACCGGCAGCACCCTTCAAGGCGATGAAAGCGCGGGTGCCGTCATCAACGCCCATGGCGATACGGTTCGAGTAGCGGAAGTCGAATTCAGCAAGGTAGCGGTGCAGGTGCTGTTCGCCGCAATGCTGGTAGACGCCCCTTCATGCCGCGCTTGAAGATCGAATAGAAGCCTTCCACGGTGTTTGTATGGATGGTCTTAGCGCCTTCGTAGCGGACATACTCGTCCTTGGAATGCGTGACGACATCGTGAGAGGCAAATTCCTGACCCACGCGGCGATACATGCCAGCCTCATCCGTCATCAACGCGCTTTCCTTGGCGATGTTGGCGCGAACGATAGGCATGACGGTGCCAATGCGGGCGGTATCGACGTGGAAGAAACGGGCGCGGCCACCACGCTCTGCCAACGTAACGACAGTGTTCTTGTGAGAAGTGCCGGCCTTTACCGGGGTATCCTTCAAGCGACCGATATACGTCTCGTCGGCTTCAACGGTCTTGCCATTGCCACCAAGCGGCGACAGGTCGCCAGACGCCATTGCAAGACGAATGCGGTGGCACAGGAACCATGCAGCCTCATAGGTGCATTCGAGTATGCGGTGCATCTGGTGGGCGCTAATGCCCTTCTTGGAGGCGCACATGAGGTGGATAGCCTGAAGCCACTTGGTGAGCGGCAAATGGCTTTCCTCGAAGATCGAACCCATGCGAACCGTGAACTGCGAACGGCAAGCGCTGCACTTGTACAGGCCATGACGCTCGACGCCGTGGGGGTTCTTCTTGGAAGGCTTGGTGCGAACGCCCTTCAAGGCGTAGTGGCGATCAACGCTACCGCACTTCGGGCAAACCGGACCGTTGGGCCACAGTATCGATTCCACATGCTCGAAAGCCTTGGCTTCGTCATGGAACTCGGGGCGAGACAGAACGGACATGGAAATCTCCTATGTCCTTACCCTACGTAATCAGGTTGGGTTTGTCAACCAGATAATCGCCTTTAGGGGGCGATTATGTATTTGATAGACCTTACCCGAGGGAGTTTGCCGGCTGACCGGGGCGGCTCGGCGGTTTGGGGGGACATCAATACGGGCAAAACCGCCGAGCCTGACTGGCGGCGGCAAATTTGGGGATTTGGGAGTTCGCCGTCAGCTTTGACCAGGATATCGCAGGGTTGACCGGTTGGCGTCATTCGAACGAAGGGCGGCGTTTCCGCTCGAGTCCATGTAGCAGTGGCCACATTGCGCCTGTGTTCGGTTCGCTCTTTCTGACCTTTCGCGGGACGTGGGGAACCATTACCGCTGCCAGAACCCCCGGTGCACCGATACAAGTTCATCCTCAATTTCGGGGAAGGGGCCGTGGACCTCGATCTTCTTCTGTCCAGAGCCGAGCACAATTCGCGCGGAAAGGCTCATCGTCGGATTTTCGGGATGGTCGCCGGTCAGCGCGAGAAGCTCGGTCTCCTCGAAGCCATAGACCAGCTGGCCGATATTCGCCCAGTAGAGCGTTCCGGTGCACATCGCGCAGGGCTCGCCGGTCGAAACCAGCGTGCATGTCCAGAGAAACTCCGGCGGATAGGCTGCCGCCGCGCGCCGAGCAAGTTCGGTCTCGGCGTGATGCATGGTGTCGATATTGCCTTGGCGCATGAGGATTGCGTCGTCGGGGCCGACCAGCACCGCGCCGAACGGATGGTGGCCGTGCGCGGCAGCCTCGCGGGCGACCGCATCGGCGGCGCGAAGGTGGGCGAGCATCTGGTCGCGAGTCATGCGCTCTCTCCGGTCATTGGGGTCGCCGGCCGGCGACCAGCGGCAGTGCTTTTACCCTACGCTCATATCAGAGCGTGCAATATACCACACGAACCAACGCTGGCGGCTTTCACGAACGCGTGGCAAGGCGGCTAACGCCGCCTTCGCCCAGGCCACCGTCTTCAACAGGTGGTCTATCGCTCCCGCGGTTGGGTTTGCCGCCGGCCAACGCCGCCCCCGCCATGTCATCCAGAATCGGGCAGTCCGGCCGCTCGTCGCCATGGCAGGCGTGAACGAGCTTCTGCAGCGTCGAGCGCATCGATTGCAGCTCGCGCACCTTCTCCTCGATGGCGGTGACGTGGGCGGCGGCGATTGCGCGCACGTCGTGGCTGGCGCGACCGCGATCCTTGTAGAGCGCCATCAGCTGGCGACAATCGTCTATCGAAAAGCCGAGATTGCGCGCGCGGCGCAGGAAGGCCAGCCGGTGGATATCGTCGCCCGAATAATCGCGATAGCCATTGGCGGCGCGCGCGGGCGCGATCAGGCCGATCTCCTCATAGTAGCGGATGGTCTTGGCCGGCAGGCCTGAGCGGTGAGCGGCGTCGCCGACATTCATGACGGATCCTCGAGTTTCGCGGGCCTGCGATTCAGGCCCATTGAATTTCCTTCACAATCCGGTGAAGTATGTTGCCGAAATGCCATAGTGATACGCATACCAGCACGTAAGTCCCCGCATATAGGCATCGTGTGCTTGGCAAGCAAAGCAAATGCCAGCATGAATGATGGCGAGAAAGCGGCCGACTCGTGCCGCTCTAGTTTGGGCGGGGCACCGGATCACCACATGCGCATGAAGTCGCTTGCAATAATCGCCGCATTGGCGCTGTCCACTGCTATTGCCGGTTGCAGCACCATCGGCGGGCAGATGTTCTCCAACGACTATGGCGCGGTGACCGATGCCGGTTACCAGCTGCCACGTATCCCGATCGAGAAGGTGCCCTCGAAGTACCATCGCCAGGAAGTGAGTTACGACTCCAAGGAAAAGCCCGGCACCATCATCGTCGATACGCAGAACAAGTTCCTGTACTTCATCGAGGGCGATGGCCGGGCAATCCGCTACGGTATCGGCGTCGGCCGCGAGGGCTTCGAATGGCACGGCACCGCCCATATCGCCATCAAGCGCGAATGGCCGACCTGGACGCCGCCTTCGCAGATGATCAAGCGCCAGCCCGAACTCGCCAAGTTCGCCGGCGGCATGGATCCGGGCCTGAAGAACCCGCTCGGCGCGCGCGCTATGTACCTGTTCAACAAGGGCGGTGACATGGGCTACCGCCTGCACGGCAGCCCGGAATGGAACTCGATCGGCAAGGCCATGTCGTCGGGCTGCATCCGGCTGATGAACCAGGACGTCATCGACCTCTACAATCGCGCCGAGGTCGGCGCCAAGGTCATCGTTCTTTAGACCATGATCCCGGAAAGCCTGTCCGCTTTTCCGGCAGATCGTGGTTAAACTGGAAGTCGCCTTTCATACGCGGACCGTCTAGGCAACAACGGACGTCCCAAACAGAAAACCGGGCAATTCGGCCCGGTTTTTTGTTGTCCATGGGTGGGAAATTGCCGTCTAAGAGACCTGCTCGACCTGCTGCACTTCCGGCACGAAATGGCGAAGCAGGTTCTGGATGCCGTGCTTCAGCGTCGCCGTCGAAGACGGGCAACCGGCGCAGGCGCCTTTCATGTGCAGGAACACGGTGCCGTTCTCGAAGCCGCGGAAGGTGATGTCGCCGCCGTCCTGCGCCACCGCCGGGCGCACCCGCGTGTCGAGCAGCTCCTTGATGGTGATGACAAGTTCCTCGTCGGCCTTGTCGTAGAATTCGCCGGTCTGGCTGGTCTCGGCGGCGGGGCCGGCCTTGGCCATGACAGGCGCACCGGACATGAAATGCTCCATGATCGCACCGAGGATCGCCGGCTTCAGATGCTGCCAGTCCGGGCCGTCCTTGGACACGGTGATGAAATCGTAGCCGAAGAACACGCCGGTGACGCCGGGAATTTCGAACAGCCGCCCAGCCAGCGGCGAGGCAATGGCCGCACTGTCGGCATCGCGGAAATCGGCGGTGCCTTCTAGGAGCACTTCCTTGCCGGGCAGGAATTTCAGCGTCGCCGGATTGGGCGTCGACTCGGTCTGGATGAACATGGCCGTCTCCATGCCCGTTTGGGCAACTAGTTTGGAATAGTTCTAAATAGGCTCTATCGGCGGGACATTCAAGCGAAACGCATCGCCGGAACGGCTGGCTGGCGGAATGTTTTTGCGACTCATGCCAAGCACTGTGAAGTGCGTCGAGATTCGGGTCAGGCCGAGTCGAAAATGATGGTTTCCGAGAACCGGAGCGGAGCGTACTTGAAGTACGTGAGCACCGGAAGCACCGGAAGCCGCCATTTGCAGGCCGGCATCACCCGAATCTCGATACATTTCAGGCGAGGCTGTCGATCTCCTCATCCGACAAATTCTGTGGCACCACGGTCACCGGGATCGGAAAGGCAGCGCCTTTGCCGGCCACGGCGCCGACCAGCGGTCCTGGACCTTCCTTGCCGGCGCCGGCCGCCAGCACGAGGATGGCGATGTCCTGGTCTTCCTCGATCAGCTTGTGGATCTCTTCCGTCGGTTTGCCCTCACGCACCACCATCTCCGGTTCGATGCCGAGCTTCTGCCGCACCTTGTTGGCGTAGCCGTCCAGCGCCGCGCGCGCCGTGGCGTTCGCCTCCTCGCGCATGATCTTCTCGACCCCCAGCCAGTGCTGGAAGTCGTCCGGTACGATGACATAGAGCAGCACCAGCGTGCCGCTGGTGCTCTGCGCCCGCTTCGAGGCGTAGGCGACGGCGCGCTCGCATTCCGGCGTGTCGTCGATGATCGTCAGGAATTTCCTGCGGTGACCGGCTTCGCGGCTGAGGCGTTTGGAGACCATGTCTATCTACTCGGTGTCTTTTCGGCCGCAATCTGCCACCGCCGCTGACCGGCGGCAAGCCGCCGGCCTTGTGCCAGTGTTGTGCAGTGCACGGCGCCGCGATCAGCCCTGCAGCAGCCCGATAATGTCGCGCACCGTCTTCATCGTCGTTTCGGCGAGCACGCCGGCGCGTTCGCCGCCATCCCGCAGCACGGCGTCGACATAGGCGCGGTCGCCCTGGATGCGGCGCATCTCGGTGGCGATCGGCGCCAGCCTCTCCACCGCGAGATCGGCCAGCGCCGGCTTGAACACAGAGAACTGCTGGCCGCCGAATTCCTTAAGCACATCGGCCTTCGACATCTCGGCGAGACCGGCATAGATGCCGACCAGGTTCTCCGCCTCGGGCCGGCTTTCCAGCCCGTCGACCTCGCTCGGCAAGGCCTCCGGGTCGGTCTTGGCCTTGCGGATCTTCTTCGAGATGGCGTCGGCATCGTCGGTCAGGTTGATGCGCGACAGGTCCGACGGGTCCGACTTCGACATCTTCTTGGAGCCGTCACGCAGCGACATGATGCGCGCTGCCGGCCCGCCGATGACCGGCTCGGTCAGCGGGAAATAGCCGTTCACCGTCTCCTCGCCTATCCTCATCTCGACGCCGACGCCAAGACCGGCGATGCGGTCGGAGAAATCGTTGTTGAATTTCTGCGCGATGTCGCGTGTCAGTTCCAGGTGCTGCTTCTGGTCCTCGCCCACCGGCACATGGGTGGCGCGATAAAGCAGGATGTCGGCCGCCATCAGCGAGGGATAGGCAAGCAGGCCCAGCGAGGCGTTCTCGCGGTCCTTGCCGGCCTTGTCCTTGAACTGCGTCATCTTGTTCATCCAGCCTATGCGCGCCACGCAATTGAAGATCCAGGCGAGCTCCGCGTGCTGCATCACCCGCGACTGGTTGAAGACGATGTGCTTCTTCGGGTCGATGCCGGAGGCGAGGAACGCCGCGGTGATCGACCGCGTCTGGTCGGCAAGGTCGTCATGGACAAGCTGGGCGGTCAGCGAATGCAGGTCGACAACGCAATAGATGCAGTCGGACGTATCCTGCAGGGCGACGAATTTCTTGATAGCGCCGAGATAGTTGCCGAGATGCAGATTGCCGGTCGGCTGAACACCGGAGAAGACGAGTGGCTTGAAGGCGGACATGGTTTTCCTCATGGCTTGTGGAGGGCCGTATAAGCGTGATTCCGAAAAGTTGCGGACTTTTCGGAGCCAATCGTGCGGCTGGAAACCGCGCGAGGCGAAAGTCTGCGACGGCGCGCTTATGGACGAGAGCGCGGGCGGGATCAAGACCGGCCAGGCGGGATGCTCGGCCGATCTATTCGTCGAGTTCTGATTTTGCCACGGACGGGCCGGCTTCTGTCCTCCGGCGCCCCACATTGCGCCGGATCATGCTGAAATCGGCGCCGCCGGTGGCGAAAGCGGTGGCGAAATAGAGCAGCGCCCCGCCGGCCACCAGCGCCAGCACCGTCGTCGCCTTGACGACCAGCGGCGAGCCGGGGCCGATCCTTGTGGCCAACCAATGTTCGGCGAAATAGAGGGCGACACCCATGACCACCGCCGACAGCACCAGCCGTGGGATGCGCCTCAACAGCGGCACGTCGCGGCCCCAATGGCCGCGCCGGATCAGCACGGCAAGCAGCATCAGCGCGTTGACCCAGCCGGCGACGGCGGAGGCCACGGCGATGCCGGGTGCACCCATCCTCGGGAACAGCGTCAGCGCGGTGGCGACGTTCACCGCCACGGAGATTGCGGCGAAGATCATCGGCGTGCGCGTATCCTCGCGGGCGAAATAGCCTGGGGTGAAGGCCTTGATCAGCACGAAGGCCGGCAGGCCGAGACCGAAGATCGCCAGGATCGCCGCCACGACAGGTGTCGAATGGTTGGCGGCGAACGCGCCGCGCTCATAGACCAGCCGCACGATCGGCTCCGCCATTACCCAGAGCGCCGCCGCCGCCGGCAAGGTCATGAACAGGGTGAATTCGACGGAGCGGTTCTGCAGATTGGCTGCCTCGATCAGATTGCCTGACTTCAGCGCCCGCGACAGTTCGGGCAACAGCACGATCGCCACCGCGACGCCGACGACACCGAGCGGCAACTGGTAGACGCGGTCGGCATAAGCCAGCGAGGACACGGCACTGTCCTGCGCCGAGGCGATGGCCGTTCCGATCAGCTGGTTGATCTGGGTGATGCCACCGGTGATCGCCGCCGGCAGCGCCAGGATCAGGAGCCGCTTCACGTTCGGCGTCATCCGAGGCCGGCGGAAGCCGATCGAGATGCCCGCATTGCGCACCGCCACCCAGACGATGGCGAGTTGCACGACGCCGGCCGCCAGCACGCCCCAGGACAGGCCGAAGCCGACAGCGTGTGCATCCAGTCCGTGGTACCAGGCATAGCCAAGCACGCTGATGAGGATGATGTTGAGGAACGCCGGCGCGATTGCCGCGGCGAAATAGCGCCGCAAGGAGTTCAGCATGCCCGCCATCATGGCGGCGAGCGACATGCAGATCAGATAAGGGAACATGATCGTCGCAAGCGTGACGGTCGTCTCGAACTTGCCCGGCGTGTCGGCAAAGCCCGGCGCCACCAGGTAGCGCACGATCAGCGGCATCGCCAGTTCCATGGCGATGGTCAGCGCCAGGAGCGCGGTGAACAGCACCCCGAACACCTCTTCGGAAAAACGCTTGGCACCATCGGTGCCGTGCGTCTCGATCTCCTTGGCGAACAGCGGCACGAAGGCGGCATTGAACGCGCCCTCGGCGAACAGCCGGCGAAAGGTGTTGGGGAACTGGAAGGCGGCATTGAAGGCGTCCGCGACCGGTCCGGTGCCGAGTGCGGCCGCCATCAGCATCTCGCGGCCGAAACCGAGCGCACGGCTCATCAGAGTGCCGGACGCGACGGTAGCGAATTTCTTGACGAGACTCATGCGTTCGCAAACTGCTTGTGGGATCGGAAGAAGGGGATGATTGCCGTCACTCGGCGGCTGCCTTGGCCTTGCCGCCGCGTTCGAGCGCTACACCCTCAAGCGTCGCAATCAGCCGGTTGCGGATGGTGGCGATGCGGGCCGGGTTGTCGATCTTCTGGCCGGTCAGGTCGGTGACATAGAAAGTGTCGATGACCTTCTCGCCGAAGGTGGTGATATGCGCCGATGCGATGTCGAGCGACAGGTCGGACAGTGTTCCGGTGATTTCCGACAGCAGGCCGGGGCGGTCGAGCCCCTCGACCTCGATCACCGAAAACCGGTTCGATAGCGCGTTGCGGATTTCGGCGCGTGGCGGGATCTTGAAGACCTTGGATCCGCGCCTTGGCTTGGTGCGTTTCTCGATCATCTCCGGCAGCCAGCTCTTGCCCGACAGCACGTCCTCGATCAGCCGGCCGACACGCTCGGCCCGCCGGCGTTCGTCCTCGTCGCGGTCGAATTCCCTCGAGATCAGGATCGTGTCCAGCGCGCGGCCGTCCGACGTGGTGAAGATCTGCGCGTCGACGATGTTGCCGCCGGCGCCGGCGCATGCCCCGGCGATGACCGAGAGAAGACGGGGGTGGTCCTGCGCCAGCACGGTGATTTCGGTCACCGCCTCGAATTGGTGGGTCTTGACCATGGTGGCGAGCTTGTTGCCCGCCGCGTCCGCCTCGCGGATGAATTCGGCGTGGCGAAGCTGGTCCGGCAGGTCCACCGTCAGGAGGTAGTTTTCATAATGCAGCCCGACATAGCGCTTGCGCGCCTTGTCGGGCCAGTCGGCGAGCGCCTCGGCCAGGCGTTCGCGCGCCGCCGCCGTGCGTTGGGCGCGCGAGACTTCCGAAAAGCCGCCGGTCAGCAGCAGTTCTGTTTCGTAGTAGAGCGTACGCAGCAACTGGCCCTTCCAGCCGTTCCACACGCCCGGTCCGACGCCCCTGATGTCGCAAACGGTGAGGATCAACAGCATCTTCAACCGCTCGACCGATTGCACGATCGAGGCGAAGTCCTCGATCGTCTTGCGGTCGTTGAGGTCCCGGGTCTGCGCCGTCATCGACATGACGAGGTGGTTCTCGACCAGCCAGGCGACGGTTTCCGTATCGGCCGGCGAAAGCCCCATATGCGGGCAGATCCGCCTTGCGATCCTGGCGCCGGCCTCGGAATGGTCCTCTGGTCTGCCCTTGGCGATGTCGTGCAGCAGGACGGCGACATAGAGCGCCTCGCGGCTTTTCTTCAGCCCGGGCATCAGCGCATGCGACAGCGGATGCACCTTCTCGCCGTCGCCGCGCTCGATCTCGGCCAGCACGCCGATGCAGCGGATCAGGTGCTCGTCGACCGTGTAGTGGTGGTACATCGAGAACTGCATCATGGCGACGATCTTGCCGAAATCCGGGATCAGCCGGCCCAGCAATCCCGCCTCGTTCATCCGCCGCAGGTTGAGCTCGGCGTTGCGGTCCGAGGTCAATATGTCGAGGAACAGCCGGTTGGCTTCCTCGTCGCGCCTGAGCGACTTGTTGACCAGGCCGAGCGAACGGGTGAGCAGTTTCAGCGCATCGGGATGGAATTCCAGCCCGTGCTTGTCGGCAAACCAGAACAGCCTGAGAAGATTGACCGGGTCGCGCTCGAAGACGCCGTCGTCGGCGATGTTGATGCGATGGTTGTCGACGATGAAGTCCGACGTGCCGGCAAGCTTGCGCTTGCGGCGCTGGAAGGTGAGGAAGATGCGGTTGAAGCCGGGAACATGCTTGGCCTGCTCCTCCTCCAGCGCGGCGCAGAAGATGCGGGTCAGGTCGCCGACATCCTTGGCGACGAGGAAATAGTGCTTCATGAAGCGTTCGACCGCCGACAGGCCGGGATGGGTCGTATAGCCGAGCCGTTCGGCGATCTCGCGCTGAATGTCGAAATGCAGCCGCTCCTCGGCCTTGCCGGTGAGGAAGTGCATGTGGCAGCGCACCGCCCACAGGAAATCCTCGGCCTTCTGGAACTCGCGGTACTCGGCTTCGGTGAAGACGCCTTTTTCGACCAGTTCCTCGCCGGTGCGCACCCGGTAAAAATACTTGCCGATCCAGAACAGCGTCTGCAGGTCGCGCAGGCCGCCCTTGCCGTCCTTGACGTTGGGCTCGACCAGATAGCGGCTTTCGCCGGCCTTGGCATGGCGCTCGTCGCGTTCGGCAAGCTTGGCCTGCACATATTCCGGGCCGGTCGTGCGTACCACCTCATGGTCGAAGCGCAGCATCAACTCGTCATAGAGCTTGCGTTCGCCCCACAGGAAACGGGCTTCCAGGATCGAGGTGCGGATGGTGATGTCGGAGCGCGACAGCCTGAGGCACTCATCGATGTTGCGGGTGGCATGGCCGACCTTCAGCCCCATGTCCCACAGCATGTAGAGCATATATTCGACCGTCTGTTCGCCCCATGGCGTCTGCTTGTAAGGCAGCAGGAACAGAAGGTCGATGTCGGATCCCGGCGCCAGCGTGCCGCGGCCATAGCCGCCGACGGCAACGACCGCCATGCGTTCGGCCGAGGATCGGTTCTTCACCCGGTAGACATGGGTTGCGGCAAAATCGTAGAGCGAGCGGATCAGCTCGTCCATCAGGTGCGACAGCCGTTCGGCGCAGGCATTGCCGCCGCCATCTTGTCTCAGCATGGCCTCGGCTGTCTTGCGGCCCTCGGCGAGACGCCCCTTGAGAAGCTGAAGGACGGCCGTGCGGATGCCCTTGCTGGAACCGTCGCCGGCGCTGGCCGTGGTCAGCGCGGTCATCTCGCTGCGCAAGGCTTCGCCGTTGATCAGTTCATCGAGCTTCAGGGAGATTTTTGCCATAGATACCGGTCGGCCTTGCCTTTTGGGCGGCGTCTATAGCGTGTTTTCGCGGCGCTGGGTATGGGCCTGCTGTCAATCCCGCAAACGCTCTAGTCGTTTGCCTCGACTGGAGCGAGCGGGACGACAATCTGCCGCCGTAGCCTGCAGAGATCGGTGATCTGCCGCGCTGCCCGGCTGGCCTCCCTGCGGATACGCGCGAGTACCCGTATCCTGTGTCCATTGGCGAGCCCGCTTGCGACCCACTCGGCCTCCCGACCCTGTTCGAGCAGGCTCGGCAACCTGTTGCCCACGAACTGGTCCTGCGCACAGAGCGCCGGAACAAGCTGGTAGATCGTCTTGCCGGTCGAGATCGCGAATGTGGGATCGAAGATGAGATTGTCCACCGCCATATTGACATCGGCGGTTGTCTCGAGAAGGGCGCGTGCCGTCTGCCGGGAGAGCAGGTATCCGCCCGTCCCTATATGGTTCTTGCGGAGCCTGAACAGGGAAAAGCCGCCGCCGACGGGAAACCTCTCCCGCTGGATCACGGTTGTGTGGAAGAATGTCTCGAGCTTGACGACATCGGCGTCGGCGGGAATCCAGCTCGTATCGGCAAGCAACGTACCGGCTTTCGCGGAAAACACCATGTCGTCCTCGAAGACGGCGCCGTAGGGCGCTTCATCTTGCGCGATGATGGCCCAGCAGGCGCGATGGCTGTGCAAGCATGCGATCTCGCTGCCGGACAGACGTCGCACCGCATATCGTGCATGCTGGCGCTGCAGCGCGAGGTCTGGCCGGCCCCTTGCATCGATTGCGGCAACCCGCTCGAATCCGAGGCCGATGCGCGCAAACTCCGCCGTCATATGGGGAAGCCGGTCGGGGGATCTATCGAGGTTGATGACCAGACACTTCATTTCTTCAACAAAGCTTTTTTCTTATGGCGCTCTATAGCACATGCGGAACCAGAGTCTTTTATTTATGAGAAGGACTTGGTTTTTTGTCAATAAACAGGGAAACACGGATGTTTACCATCGCCTGGCTGGAATCACTATCGATATTTTGGATAGAGCAGGATTCAATTTCTGTGTCCGCTCGCCACACGGCAAGGTGGAAGCAACGCGAAGCTTTATATTTATCTTGGCAGGCTTTGGAGCTTCCTGCCATAGATGTCGGTCGGGCTTGCCTTCGGGCGGAGCTCAAGCGCATTCCTGCGGCGCCGGATATGGACTTGGCGGCCGTCAGGCAAGATTAGTCGGCTTCCCAGTCGTCTCGAAGGGGACAACGATGTGTCGCCGGCCTCTGCAGAAGCCGAGAACCCACCGCACTGTCCGTCCGCCTTCGCTCATAATTCTTTCAGCCGCCGGCCTTCTGCGTTTCGCGACAAGCTCATTGCCGGTTCTTGCGGCATCCCGCTCCTCCCCAAGCAGGCTTGGCAGTCGGTCGCTGACGAACTGGTCCTGCACACACAGCGCAGGGACGAGCTGGTAGATCGTCTTGCTGGACGAGACTCCGAACGCCGGGGTGAAAAGTAGATCGTCGGCGGTGATATTGATCGTTTCGGTCGCTTCGAGGAGATCGCGCGCGGCCTGTCTGGAGATGATGTAACCCCCGGTCCCCGGATGGTTCTTGTAGAGCCTGAACGCGGAAAAACCATGACCGGTGGCGATCCTTCGTCGGTGAATGAGGGTCTTCTTGAAGTACGTTTCCAATTTGACAATGTCGGCATCTGGCGGAATCCAGCCGTCGTCAGCAAGCAACGGACCGGCCTTTGCTGAAAAAACCACGTCGTCCTCGAAGATGGCGCCGTAGCGAGCCTCGTCCTGCGCCAGCATCGTCCAGCAGACGCGGTGGCTGTGCAGGCAGGCGACTTCGCTGCCCAACAAACGCCGGGACGCATAAATCGGATGTTGCGGTTGCTGCCCGAATTCAGGGTGGCTACGTGCATCGACCGCCGCAACGCGTTGGAACGCGACGCCGATCCGGGCGAACTCTGCACTTATGTGTGCAAGTCGGTCCGGGGACCGATCTAGGTTTATGACCAGGCACTTCATTGTCGACAAAGGTCCAGCGGGATGGGCGGCGAACGATATAGTAGAAGCGGCGCGCTTTTTAGTGTGGGCGCGCGGTTGTGTACAGTTTTCGCCATTTGGTCAATCCGCTGGGTTCGGAGAACCGAATTCAAAACAGCCCTTGACCTTCCAGTTACTGGAAGCACTACCTCTGCTTCGAAGCAGTGCATCGAGGCATTAGAAATGACGCATTCAGATCACGATCATCACACGCATGGCGCTCATGGCGGCTGCTGCGCGGCAAAGGGCACGGGCGGAGATTCGGATGCGGTTCTGCGCGATCCGGTCTGCGGCATGACGGTGGAGTCGGCCGCCGGCAAGCCGACATCCGAGCATGGCGGCCGCCTCTATCATTTTTGCAGCGAGCGATGCCGTTCGAGGTTCCAGGCCGAGCCGGAAAGCTATCTGACCGCCGTCGACCCTGTCTGCGGCATGATCGTCGACCGCGCCGACGCCAGGTATTTTGTCCGCCATGAAGGCCAGGGCTTCTATTTCTGTTCGGCCGGCTGCAAGGCGAAGTTCGAGGCGGCGCCGCAAACTTATCTCGGCGACAGGCCGGCGCCGGCGCCGATGCCCAAGGGCACGCAATACACTTGCCCCATGCATCCGCAGATTCTCCGCGACAAGCCCGGCTCCTGCCCGATCTGCGGCATGGCGCTCGAGCCCATGGGCGTGCCGACGGGCGATGAAGGGCCAAATCCCGAACTGGTCGACTTCACCAGACGCCTCTGGGTGAGCGCGGTGCTGTCGGTCCCGCTGCTGATCGTAGCCATGGCGCCGATGGTAGGCCTGCCGCTTGAGGGCCTGGTCGAGGATCGCGCGAAGGTCTGGATCGAACTGGTGCTGGCGAGCCCGGTGGTGCTGTGGGCCGCTTTCCCGTTTTTCCATCGCGGCTGGGACTCGATGCTCAACCGCAGCCCCAACATGTGGACGCTGATTTCGCTGGGTGTCGGCGCCGCCTATCTCTACAGCGTCGTCGCCACGCTCTTCCCGGACATCTTTCCGCATCAGTTTCGCGGCCATGGCGGTGCGGTGCCGGTTTATTTCGAGGCGGCCGCCGTCATCGTCGCGCTGGTCTTCCTCGGCCAGGTGCTGGAACTGCGCGCCCGCGAGAAGACCGGATCGGCGATCCGAGCTTTGCTCGACCTCGCGCCGAAGACCGCGCGGCGGGTCGCCGAGGACGGCGCCGAGATCGATGTCGGGCTGGACGAGGTCAAGACCGGCGATCGCCTGCGCATCCGTCCCGGCGATGCCGTCCCGGTCGACGGCACGGTGCTCGAAGGCCGCTCCTCCATCGATGAATCGATGATCACGGGCGAGCCCTTGCCGGTCGAGAAGGCCGAAGGCGACGCCTTGACCGGCGGCACGCTCAACAAGAATGGCTCGCTGATCATGCGCGCCGAACGGATTGGCGCCGAGACGACGCTGTCGCGCATCGTCGAACTCGTCGCCAAGGCACAGCGCTCGCGCGCCCCGATCCAAGGCCTGGCCGACCGCGTTTCCTTCTACTTTGTCCCGACCGTCGTCCTGGTCGCGATCGCCGCATTCGTCGCCTGGGCGATCTTCGGCCCCGAGCCCAGCCTGATCTTCGCCATCGTCTCGGCGGTTTCGGTGCTGATCATCGCCTGTCCCTGTGCGCTGGGTCTCGCCACACCGATGTCCATCATGACCGCCACCGGGCGCGGCGCGCATGCCGGCGTGCTGATCAAGGAAGCCGCCGCGCTCGAGCGCTTCGCCTCCGTCGACACGCTGATCGTCGACAAGACCGGCACGCTGACCGAGGGCCGGCCGAAATTGACCGATGTCGTGGCTGTCAGCGGCTTTTCCGAGGACGAATTGCTGAGATGCGCCGCGACCCTGGAAAAAGGGTCGGAGCATCCGCTGGCCGAGGCCATCGTCGACGGAGCCGGCCAGCGCGGCGTGAAGATCGCCGAGGCCGGCAGCTTCGAGGCGGTTACCGGCAAAGGCGTTTCCGGCACGGTGTCGGACAAGAAGGTCGCGCTCGGCAATACCGCGATGATGGCCGATCTCGCCATCGACGTTTCCGGGGTCCTGGCCAGCGTGGAAGCCTTGCAGGGCGATGGCAAGACGGTGATGTTCGTCGCTGTCGACGGCAAGCTGGCCGGCATCGTCGCCGTCGCCGATCCGGTCAAGGCGACCACGGCCGAGGCGATCAAGGCGCTGCATGGCAGCGGGCTGCGGATCATCATGGCGACCGGCGACAATGAGCGCACGGCCAGGGCGATCGCTGGACATCTCGGCATAGACGAGGTTCGGGCAGGTCTGTTGCCGGAACAGAAGGCAGCGCTGGTCGAGGAACTGCGCGGCAAGGGTGCCGCCGTCGCCATGGCCGGCGACGGCGTCAACGATGCGCCCGCGCTTGCCGCCGCCGATGTCGGCATCGCCATGGGAACGGGCGCCGATGTCGCGGTCGAAAGCGCCGGCATCACCTTGGTCAAGGGCGACCTCAACGGCATCGTCCGCGCCCGAACCCTGGCCCAGGCGACCATCGGTAATATCCGGCAGAACCTGTTCTTCGCCTTCCTCTACAATGTGCTTGGTGTGCCGGTCGCGGCCGGCGTGCTTTATCCGCTCACCGGCACGCTACTGTCGCCGATGCTGGCGGCGGCGGCGATGAGCCTGTCCTCGGTCTCGGTGATCGCAAACGCATTGCGCCTGAGAACGTTGAAACTCTGAGATTAACCCCCAGATACGAAACCCAACCGACAGGAGACCATGAATGACCTTGGCTAAAAAACTCGTGCTGCTGCTGATGGCCGCCGGAATGCTGCTTGCCGTTTTCCTCGAAAGCGTGCCGGCGCAGAGCGAGGAGATGAAGCACGACATGGGTGCCATGGCCATGGGGGCGGAAAGCCCTTCCACGGCGGGCTACAAGGCGGCGATGGACAAGATGCATACCGACATGATGGCCTCCCAATATACCGGCAACGCCGATGTCGATTTCGTCCGCGGCATGATCCCGCATCATCAGGGGGCGATCGACATGGCCAAGGTCGAACTGGCCAACGGCAAGGATCCGGAAATCCGCAAACTCGCCGAAAACGTCATCGCCGCGCAGGAAGCCGAAATCAAGCAGATGCAGGACTGGCTCGCCGCCCATCCGGTGAAGTAAGGCATCAACGGCGGCGACCGGAGAACCCGAGCTCCATCCTGGATTTCTCCGTATGCTTGTGATGCCATGCGCCTCGATCGCTTACCCAGGAGCCCCCATGCCCACGACGACAAGAACCACCAAGCTGCCTTCGGGCGAAGCCGTCCAGGTGCTGGGACAGGGCACCTGGAAAATGGGCGAGGATGCCCGCCGTCGAGCCGGGGAGGTCAATGCCTTGAAGCTTGGGCTGGACCTCGGCATGACGCTGATCGACACCGCCGAAATGTATGCCAGCGGCGGCGCCGAGGAGGTGGTGGCCGAAGCCATCGCCGGCCGGCGCGAAGAACTCTTTCTCGTCTCCAAGGTGCTGCCGTCCAATGCTTCGCGCACCGGCGTGCCGGCGGCTTGCGAGAAAAGCCTGAAGCGGCTGCGCACCGACCGCATCGATCTCTATCTCCTGCACTGGCCGGGCAGCGTGCCTTTGGGCGAGACGGTCGAGGCCTTCGAGGCGTTGAAGAAGGCCGGCAAGATCCGCCACTGGGGCGTCAGCAATTTCGATACCGATGAAATGGAAGAGCTCACCGGTTTGCGCTCGGGCGGCAATGTCCAGACCAATCAGGTGCTCTACAATCTGATCCGGCGCGGCCCCGAATTCGACCTTGCACCATGGGGCCGCCAGCGCGGCATTCCGCTGATGGCCTATTCGCCGGTGGAGCAGGGTGCTTTGGCGCGCAACAGCAGGCTTGACGCCATCGCCGCCCGTCACAATGCGACCCCTGCGCAAATCGCCTTGGCCTGGGTGATGCATCAGGACGGCGTTATCGCCATTCCCAAGGCCAGCAGCCAGGAGCACGTCCGCCAGAATTTTGCCGCGCTGGACATAAAGCTTACGGCCGATGACCTCGCCGATCTCGACCGTGCATTCCCCCCACCGACGCGCAAGCGCGGACTGGAAATGATCTGACTATTTCTCCGCCAGCCCCTTCAGCCGGTAAAGCGCCTCCAGCGCTTCCTTGGGGGTCATCTCGTCGGGATTGATCTCATCGAGTGCCGCGCCCACAGCGTCGCTCTTCACCAGCTTTGGCGCTTCCCGCTTCATCGCCACCGAAAACAGCGGCAGGTCATCGACCAGCCGGTTGGTCTTGCCGGAGACCTCGCCTTGCTCCAATTGGTGCAGCACCGCCTTGGCGCGGTCGACCACCGCTTCCGGCAGGCCCGCAAGGCGGGCTACCTGGACGCCGTAGGAGCGGTCGGCGGCACCCTTGCCGACCTCGTGCAGGAAAACGACGTCGCCTTCCCACTCCTTGACCCGCATGGTGACGTTGGAAAGCCGCGCCAGCTTGCCGGCGAGCGACGTCATTTCGTGGAAGTGGGTGGCGAAGATCGCCCGGCAGCGGTTCTTCTCGTGCAGATACTCCACCGCCGCCCAGGCAATCGACAGCCCGTCGAAGGTGGCGGTGCCGCGGCCGATCTCGTCGAGGATCACCAGCGCCCGTTCGCCGGCCTGGTTGAGGATCGCCGCCGTCTCCACCATCTCGACCATGAAGGTCGAGCGGCCGCGCGCCAGGTCGTCCGAGGCGCCGACGCGTGAGAACAGCCGGTCGACGACGCCGATATGGGCCGATGTCGCCGGCACGAAGGAGCCGGTCTGGGCCAGGATGGCGATCAGCGCGTTCTGCCGCAGGAACGTCGATTTGCCACCCATGTTGGGGCCGGTCAGCAGCCAGATCGCGCCGTTCTTGGCATTGCCCTCCGGCGAGAGGTCGCAATCGTTGGCGACGAATGGGCCTTCGCCCGAACGGCGCAGCGCCTGTTCGACCACCGGATGCCGCCCGCCTGAAATCTCGAAGGCGAGGCTGGAATCCACCACCGGCCGGCACCAGGCCTCGCTTTCCGACAGAAGCGCAAGCGCTGCCGACACGTCGAGCACGGCGAGCGCGTCGGCGCCGGCGCGGATCGCCTCGGCCGCGCCGACCGCCTCCGCCGTCAGCGCATCGAAGGCGGCCAGTTCGATGCTCAGTGCCCGGTCGGCGGCATTGGCGATCTTGGTCTCGAGTTCGGCGAGTTCGGTCGTGGTGAAACGCATGGCGTTGGCCATGGTCTGGCGGTGGATGAAGCGCGCCTTGGCGCCATCGCTGCCAGTCATGACGGCGTGATGATTGGCCGTCACCTCGATGTAGTAACCCAGCACATTGTTGTGCCGGATCTTCAGGGAGCGGATGCCGGTTTCCTCGATCAGCGAGCGCTCCAGTCCGGCAATCACTTTTCGCGACTCGTCGCGCAACGCCCGCATCTCGTCGAGGTCCGGGTGGTAGCCGCCGCGAACGAAGCCGCCGTCGCGTTTGAGCAGCGGCAGCTCGTCGCCGAGCGCCTGGGTGAGATGTTGGGCAAGCGCCTTGGGCAGCGCCTTGATCGCGGCCATCGCGCCGGCCAACTCCTGGGGCAGGGCGATCGCGGCAAAGGTTTCGGCGATGGCACCGGCCGCCTCGAAACCAGCGCGAAGCGCGCCGAGATCGCGTGGCCCGCCCCGGTTGAGCGCCAGCCTGGACAGGGCGCGCGGCATGTCGGCGACGCTCTTCAGGCTCATCCGCACCGCCTGGCAAAGCCTGACCTCGGAGCGGAAGAACGAGACGGAGTCCAGCCGCGCGCCGATGGCCGCCGGGTCGGTCAGCGGCGCCATCAGCCGGTCGGCGAGCAACCTTGCGCCGCCACCGGTCACCGTGCGGTCGATCGCCTTGAACAGCGAACCCTCGCGGCTGCCGGACAGCGTACGCAACAGTTCGAGATTGCCGCGCGTCGCCGGATCGATGAACAGGGTCGAACCCTGCTCCTCGCGCTCGGGCCGCGACAGCGGCGGCCGCTCGGCCTTTTGCGTTTTCTCGACGTAGGCGATGGCGCCCGAGATCGCCGATAATTCGGCGCGCGAAAACGTGCCGAAACTGTCCGGTGTCGCCACCTCGAAGAAACGCGCAATCCGCCCCGTGGCCGAGGCCGAATCGAACAGGCTCGGCGGCTGTGGGCTGGCGACACGGCCGAGCACGTCGAACACCGGCTTCAGGTCGGGATCATGGAACACCGGCTCGGCGACGATGAGTTCGCGCGGATCGACACGGAAGATGTCGGCCAGCAGCCGGTCGGCGGTGGTCTCGGCGACGCGGAAAGCACCAGTCGAGATGTCGATCCAGGCAATTGCAAAGCTGTGCTCGCTGCCGCCCTTCACCCGACCCAACGCCATCAGATAACTCGATTCCGACGGCGCCAGCAGTTTGTCCTCGGTGATGGTTCCCGGCGTCACCAGCCGCACCACGTCGCGGCGCACGACCGATTTGGAGCCGCGCTTCTTGGCCTCGGCCGGATCCTCGATCTGCTCGCAGACGGCAACGCGGAAGCCCTGGCTGATCAGCTTCTGCAAATAGTCGTCGGCCGCATGCACCGGCACGCCGCACATTGGAATGTCGTGGCCCTGATGCTTGCCGCGTTTGGTGAGCACGATGCCCAGCGCCCGGCTCGCCTTCTCGGCATCGTCGAAGAACAGCTCGTAGAAATCGCCCATGCGGTAGAACAGCAACGAATCCGGGTTAGCCGCCTTGATCTCGATGAACTGCTCCATCATCGGTGTGACGGCGGCAACGCCGGGCTGCGGCGGCGTCATCGCCTCGGGGGCGGCGTCGGGCTCGTTCGGGCTGTGCATGTTCATGGCGCGGCACGCTAGCAGATGTGATGGCGGGGTTTAATGCCAGGCCATCGAAAAGCAGGGGAAGACCGCGAGCCGTCTTCATGGAACGGCTGTTCAGCTGCATTGCCCGACGCGGCGATCGCGAATATCTGTCATCTTGGGCAATAATGGCGGGGATGTCATGGACAAAGACGGGCACGAAACGTTCGAGGAGATGGTGGGACCGATCGACTCGGCGCTCGAGCGCTTCTGGCTCATGACAGCTCGGCACGCCAGCCAACGGTTGGGCAGGCTTAAGTTTGTAGCAGCCAAGCGCCTTCCTTTCGCGCTGCCGCTCAGCGGTCCGTTGTCCCACCTGGATAGCGGCATTCGGCTTGCAGCTTACGTGCTCAGCCACGATCCGCTGCTGATCTACACGCCGATCGGCGGCGAGCGCCCCCTCAACTCAGTGGTGGCAATCGGCCGTCGCCTGGCCTCGCGCCGCGCCGTGTTCCTGCTGATGCCGAGTTGGACGCTTGAGCGGCCCCATGTCGTCGCGAAGCTTGGCAGGGATCTCGCCTGGTACCGTGAGAGCTTCTCGCTTCACGAACTGATCTTTCTTTGCAACACGCAAGAGGAGCGTCGTCTGGTCACTGCTGCCGGAGGAACCGCGATCTTCTCCAACCACAATCTGATGGTCAGCGAGGACATATTTCGACCACTGCCGGACATTTCTGTCGAGTTTGATGCGGTCTATAACGGCCGCATTTCGCACACCAAGCGCCACCACCTCGCCTTCGATATCGAAAGGCTCGCCCACATTACCTTTTCGATCGGCGAGCTGCCGCGGGCCGGCGACCGTGCCTTCATCCGTCGCTTGCAGGCGCAATCGCCGCTGCATCGTATCGCCAACCCGATCGTCAATGGCCTAACTGGCTGGCTGGCGCCGCAGGAGGTCAACCGCGTCTACAACCAGGCCGCGGTTGGGCTCTGTCTGTCGGCGGCGGAAGGGGCGATGTGCTCCAGCATGGAATATCTGATGGCGGGGTTGCCGGTGGTGAGCACGCCCAGTCTTGGCGGCCGGGACGTCTTTTTCGATCCGGACTATTGCATCATCGCCGAGCCCGATCCGGCGGCGATCCGGCGCGCGGTCGAGACGTTGCGCGACCGCGCCATTCCCCGCGATGAGATTCGCAACCGCACGCTGGCCAAGGTGCGGGCTCAACGGGAGGAACTCACAGTGTTCCTGTCCGACCTGTTGAAGAGGATGGGAAGCAGCCAACCGCCGCTGACGCAATGGCCGTTTCCCGGAACCAGGACGCTGCGGCGCTGGGCAACGGCCCGCCAGCATGCGGATGAAATCACGACAACGGCGCGGAAAGGCTTCTGACCGGCCGTATCCGCTTTGAAGCAGCTTTGCCCAGCTTCGTGGTTTACACGCGGCGGCCCGTGGTCTTAATTCGCAAGCACACAGGTACCCGCTTCAAGGAGGTGCCGCACCGGCGAGGAAATCAAAAGCACCATGGCCAGGAAAACCGAGAACAACGGTCCGTCCGTCAGCGCGCAGGAAGCGCTCGAATTCCACGCCATGGGCCGGCCCGGCAAGCTGGAGATCGTCGCCACCAAGCCGATGACGACGCAGCGCGATCTCAGCCTCGCCTATTCGCCAGGCGTGGCAGTGCCCGTGCGCGCCATCGCCGAGGACCCATCCAGGGCCTTCGATTACACGACGCGCGGCAACATGGTCGCCGTCATCTCAAACGGCACCGCCATTCTTGGCCTCGGCAATCTCGGCGCGCTGGCCTCCAAGCCGGTGATGGAAGGCAAGGCGGTGCTGTTCAAGCGCTTCGCCGATGTCGATTCCATCGACCTCGAGGTCGACACCGAGGATGCCGACGAGTTCATCAACTGCGTGCGCTTCCTCGGTCCGTCCTTCGGCGGCATCAACCTGGAGGACATCAAGGCGCCGGAGTGCTTCATCATCGAACAGCGCCTGCGCGAACTGATGGACATTCCGGTCTTCCATGACGACCAGCATGGCACCGCCATCATCTCGGCCGCCGGCCTGATCAACGCGCTGGAAATAACCGGCCGCGACATGAAGACCACGAAGCTGGTCTGCAACGGTGCGGGCGCGGCCGGCATCGCCTGTATCGAGCTGATGAAGGCGATGGGTTTTTCGCCCGAAAACATCGTCCTGTGCGACACAAAGGGGGTGGTCTTCCAGGGCCGCACCGAGGGCATGAACCAGTGGAAATCCGCGCATGCGGTCAAGACGGAGGCGCGTTCCCTGGCCGAAGCGCTGGACGGCGCCGACGTCTTCCTCGGCCTTTCGGCCAAGGGGGCGCTGACCACCGCCATGGTGCAGTCGATGGCCAAGAACCCGATCATCTTCGCCATGGCCAACCCCGATCCCGAGATCACCCCGGAGGAAGTTGCCGAGATCCGCACCGACGCCATCATGGCCACCGGGCGGTCGGATTACGCCAATCAGGTCAACAACGTGCTCGGCTTTCCCTACATCTTCCGCGGCGCGCTGGATGTCAGGGCCACCACCATCAATGACGACATGAAGATCGCCGCCGCCCGCGCGCTGGCCGAACTGGCGCGCCAGGACGTGCCCGACGACGTCGCCGCGGCCTATCAGGGCAACCGGCCGAAATTCGGCCCCAACTACATCATTCCGGTGCCGTTCGACCCGCGCCTGATCTCGGCCATCCCGATCGCCGTGGCCAAGGCGGCAATGGATTCGGGCGTCGCCCGCAAGCCGATCCTCGATCTCGACCGTTACGCGCAGGAGCTTTCCGCCCGCCGCGACCCTATCGCCTCGACCCTGCAGCGCATCTACGACCGCGTGCGCCGTCAGCCCAAGCGCATCGTCTTCGCCGAGGGCGAGGAGGAGCAGGTGATGCGCGCCGCCGTCTCCTACGTGAACCAGCGGCTCGGCACCGCCATCCTGCTCGGTCGCGACGACGTCATCAAGGAGAACGCCAGGCACGCCGGCATCGACTTGAACAAGCAAGGCATCGAGATCATCAATGCGCGCCTGTCGCGCCGCAATTCGATCTACGCCGACTATCTCTACGAGCGCATGCAGCGCAAAGGCTTCCTGTTCCGCGACTGCCAGCGGCTGATCAACAATGACCGCAACCATTTCGCCGCCTGCATGGTGGCGCTGGGTGACGCCGACGGCATCGTCACCGGCGTGACCCGCAACTATTCGACCGCGCTCGACGACATCAGGCGCGTCATCGACGCCAAGCCCGGCCACCGCGTCATCGGCGTCTCGATCGTGCTCGCGCGCGGCAAGACGGTGCTCGTCGCCGACACCGCCGTGCACGACATGCCCAACGCCGAGCAGATCGCCGACATCGCCGAGGAAGCGGCGGGCTTCGCGCGCCGCATGGGCTACGAGCCAAGGCTCGCCATGCTTGCCTATTCCACTTTCGGCCATCCACAGGGCGAACGTTCCGAGCGCGTCCAGGAAGCCGTGCGCATCCTCGACAAGCGCCGCGTCGATTTCGAATACGATGGCGAAATGGCCGCCGACGTTGCGCTCAACGCCCGCGCCATGGCGCAATACCCGTTCATAAGGCTGACCGGTCCGGCCAACGTCCTGATCATGCCGGCTTTCCACTCGGCCTCGATCTCGACCAAGATGCTGCAGGAACTGGGCGGCTCAACCGTCATCGGCCCGCTGCTGGTCGGCCTGAACAAGCCGGTGCAGATCGTGTCGCTGAATGCCAAGGACAGCGATATCGTCAACATGGCGGCGATCGCCGCCTATACGGCGGGGGCTTGAGGGGCTTCCCCCGTGTTGGACGCCTCATGCCAGCCGCATCACCTGCTTGTGGCTAGCGATCTCCAACAGCAGCCAATCCCGGAACAGCCTGACGCTGGTTGAATTGCGGTTGCCCGGCTTCTGCCGCAGGCAGTAGCTCTGTGGGATTGCGTGGCGGATCGTGAAGGGCGCGACCAGCTGGCCGCTGGCCAACAGGTCCTCGACCATGATGTTGTCAGCCAGCGCCACGCCGCCGCCATTCACGGCCTCACGGACGGCAAGCGCCGGGTCGTGGAAGATCGGGCCAGGCTTCGCGTCCAATCCGGCGAGCCCCTCCTTCTCGAACCATTCCTCCCACCACACCGTGGTGTTTTCGTGCAGCAGCCGGCAGCTTGCGAGATCGGCGGGTTCTCTCGGCGCATTCTTTTTGTCGAGGAAAGCGGGCGAGCACACCGGAAAGATGACGAGCGAGACGAGCGGAAGGAGCGAGGGATCGCCGGTCTCGACGGTGAACAGCACCCGCAGGTCGGCGCTCGGGTTGCCGCCCCGGTTCTCGTCGTCATGAATCGAGATGTCGAGTTCGCAGTCGGGATGCCGGTCGCGAAAGCGCGGCAAGCGATCGGCGAGCCACAGGTTCATGAAGGTGGCGTTGATCGACAACGAAGCGCGCCTGGCCTTGCGGCTTATTGCCTGTTCGCCGGTTTCCTCGGTCGCATTCTCGATCTCGCGGAAAGCCGCCGACAGCCGGCGGGCGTAGTGCGTCGCCTTCGGCGTCAGCGCCACTTGCCGGAAGCCGCGCTCGAACAGGTCGAGGCCCAGCGCCTGTTCCAGCAGCCGGATGTGGCGGCTTACCGCCGAAGGGGTGAGCCGCAGTTCGTCCGCCGCTTCCTTGAAGCTGCGCAGCCGTGCCGCCGCTTCGAAAGCCCTGATGGCATTCAGTGAGGGGAGCTTCATGGGGTGATGAGACAGCATCAGGTGAATTTTTGTCAACTGACTCGGGCCGAAAAGCCGTTTGTTTGAAAATGCCGCATCCTTCAGTTTGTGGCCATAGCCCTTCTGCTGGAAAGCCGCCATGCGACGCCTCGCCCTGCTTGCCGCTTCGATGCTTTGCCTCTCCGCCGCCTCGCTTTGCGGTGCAGCCGCCACCGAGGACAAGACCGTCAACATCTTCTTCTGGTACGACTACGTGCCGGCCGACACGATCGCGGAATTCGAAAAACAGACCGGTATCAAGGTGGTCTACGACACTTTCGATTCCGTCGACATGCTGACGACCAAGGCGCTGACCGGAGGCTCGGGCTACGACATCATCATGCCGGGCGCGGCGCTGGTCGGACAATATGCCAAGGCCGGCGCCATTCAGAAACTCGACAAGGCCAAAATCCCTAATGCCGGCGGCCTCAACCCTGACATCATGGCATTCCTCGCCAGGCAGGATCCAGGCAATGTCTACGCGCTCCCCTACGCCTATGGCTCCACGGGCATCATGTATAACCCGGCCAAGGTTGCTGCGCGGATGAAGAACGCGCCGGTTGACAGCCTCGACATGATCTTCAAGCCGGAGATCGCGGCCAAATTCCAGGATTGCGGCATCGCCATGGTCGATTCGCCGGAAGGCGTGATGTCGGTGGCGCTGAACTATCTCGGCTTCGATCCGTTCTCCACCGACGAGGCCGAGCTGCGCAAAGCCGGCGCATTGCTGGCTGCCATCAAGCCTTACATCAGGCATTTCAAATCCGGCTCGATCATGAGCGAACTGGCAGCGGGCGACCTCTGCCTGGCGCTCGGCTGGAGCGGCGACGCGATCGGCGCCAACGCCAGGGCGGCGGACTCCAAGAACGGCGTCGAAGTGCGTTATTCCGTGCCCAGGGAAGGCACCGAGATATTCTTCGACGTGATGACCGTCCCGGTCGATGCGCCGCATCCCGAAAATGCGCATGCCCTGATGAATTTCCTGATGGCACCCCAAGTCAGCGCTCGCTTCACCAACGCGACGCTCTACCCCAATGCCGTGCAGGCAGCGACGCCCTTGGTCAATGAAACCGTGCGCGACAACCCGAACATCTATTTCTCGAAAGACATCCTGAAGCGGCTGTTCGCCGCCCAGCCGCGCGACCCGAAATCGCTGCGTCTGGTCACCCGCCTCTGGACGAGTTTCGTCAGCGGCACGAACTGAGCCGTACCTGTCACCCCCCTTATTTCCCAGAAATGGACCTCGGCAAATGTTGCAGCCCCTTCCTCGTGCCCGCGAAACGGACGACGCCGTCTTCGGCAAGCATATCCATGGTGGCTCGCACGAGCCGGTCTACAGCGGCGTGCTCTCCTTCATGCGCCGCCGGCTGAGCCGCGATCTCGCCGGCGTCGACGTCGCCATCTGGGGAATTCCCTTTGATGCCGCCGTGTCCAACCGTCCGGGCGCCCGTTTCGGACCGCAAGGCGTGCGGCGTGCTTCAGCCATCCTCGAGGGCGATCCGCAATATCCCTTCCGGGCCGATCCGTTCGAAAGGCTGGCGGTCGTCGACTACGGCGATTGCGGGCTCGATTTCGGCAGGCATGACGACACGCCGCAGCAGATCGAGGCGCAAGCGAGCGAGGTCGTCGATGCCGGCGTGACGCTGCTTTCCATTGGCGGCGACCATTACGTGACGTGGCCGCTGCTTCGGGCCCACGCGAAGAGATACGGCCCCATGGCGCTGGTCCAGTTCGATGCCCATCAGGACACCTGGTTCGACGAGGACAGGCGCATCGACCACGGCTCGTTTGTCGCAAGAGCCGTTCGTGAAGGCATCGTCAGGCCGGACCGGTCCATCCAGGTCGGCATCCGCACGCATGCTCCCGAAACCTGCGGTCTGGAGATCCTTTACGGTGAGGATGTCGCCGAGCTTGGTGTCATGGGTGTCGTCGAGCGCATCAAGGCCCGCGTTGGCGATGCCAGGACCTATCTGACCTTCGACATCGATTGCCTCGACCCGGCCTATGCTCCTGGCACGGGCACTCCGGTCGCGGGCGGCTTGTCCTCTCGCGAGGCTCTGATGATCCTGCGCCGGCTCGGTTCGCTCGACATTGTCGGCGCCGACGTTGTCGAGGTGGCGCCCGCCTATGACCACGCCGATGTCACGTCGCTTGCCGGGGCGGCGGTGCTGCAGCACTATCTCGGCCTGCTCGCGGAACGAAAGGGCTGACAGCGCCGACTTCACCCCGGCGCGAACGCCCGCGCCGCCTCCACGACTTCCTCCGCCTGGTCCTGCCGCAGCAGGTCGATCGGAATGCGGCCGTCGAGCTGTGCCGCTGGGCGGGTCAGCCACAGCCATGCGAGTCTCGGATTGCCGATCAGCTCCAGCACGTCGCTTATGCCCGCGACCGGCCTGCCATCGACGAACTGCGCCAGCGGGAAGACGTGCTTGCGGCCACCCTTGCGCAGAGCGATGACGTCGCCGCGTCTCTGCCAACGGTGCAAGGTGGAGCGGGCGATGCGCAGATTCTCTTCCAGATAGGTCGAGCCGGCGACGCGGCCGGCCCAGTCCTCGATCAGCATCGATTCGAGGTCGTCGGAATGGGGAGCCGGGAGCGGGGTCTCGGCGCCGCCCAAAAGGGCCGAGGGCAGGTTCTTCGCGCCAGGGGTGCCGGCTTCGCCGCGGCGCGCGGCTTCCGCCGCCAGCGCGCGCACGAATTTCTGAGCCAGGCCCGGAAGGTCGGCATGGATGGCGTCGATGGCGCGCTGGTGCTTGGGCGACAGCAAGGTGACGGCGGACGCTATCGAGCCGGCGATCTTGCCGACCGAGACCATTGTTGAGCCGTTGATGGCCTCGTCATAGTGGGCAAGCGCACGCTCGACCTTTTCCGCCACCATGTCGGCGAAATCGTCCTGCGTGAGGCCGGTCGTCTTGGTCTGAAATGTCGTCTTGGTCTGAAATCTTGTCATGCATCTGTTTTCTGGGCCGCGCGCTCTCCTCCCTGGGCCGCGGCCGGTTGTTGAACGGTTACGGCGGAAAGTGGAAAGTGCGACGGCAACAGATGCAGCGATCCGACAGGTTGCTGTCCTGCATTGCTTCACACCCGATTAGCATGTCGAAACGTCAGTCACGGCACGCTCGCATTTCCGTGTAGGAGCGGCATGTGACAACCGCGCGACGATGAGAAGCGGTCCGCGCTTGCCTCCTTTCCCCACAGCGGGCGAGGAGAAAGGCGTTGTTACAACAGCCCCGCCTGCTCGGCCTCTTTGCGCAGGTTCTGCCTTGGCCTGGGGCCGATTTGCTGGATCACCAATCCGGCTGCCAGTGAGCCAAGATCGCCGCAAGTCTGGAGGTCGCGTCCCTGTGTGTAGCCATGCAGGAAACCGGCGGCGTAGAGATCGCCGGCGCCCGTCGTGTCGATCAGTTCCTTGATGGCGGTCGCCTGGATGACCACGGTCTCGTCGCCACGCACGATAACCGAGCCCTTTTCGGAGCGGGTAACCGCCGCGATCTTGCAATCCTTGCGGATCCGCGCCAGCGCTTCCTCGAACGATGACGTCTGGTAAAGCGACTTGATCTCGTGGCTGTTGGCAAAAACGATATCGACCGTGCCCGAACGCATCAGGTCGAGGAACTCGTCGCGGTAACGGTCGACGCAGAACGAATCCGATAAGGTCATAGATACTTCGCGACCGGCAGCGTGCGCCAGTTTCGCCGTCTGCCGGATCGCTTCCTTGGCGCGCGGGGGGTCCCACAGATAACCCTCGAAATAGGTCACCTTGGCGCCGGACGCCTTGTCGGCTTCGACATCTTCCGGGCCGAGTTCGACGCAGGCGCCGAGATAGGTGTTCATCGAGCGCTCGCCATCGGGGGTGACGAAGATCATCGAACGCGCCGTCGGCGGCTCGCCCTGGAGCGGCTTGGTGTCGAAGGCGACACCCTGCGCGTGGATGTCGTGCGCGTAGATTTCGCCCAGCGCATCGCTGGAGACCTTGCCGAAGAAGGCGGCGCGTCCGCCAAACGAGGCAACACCGGCCGCCGTGTTGCCGGCGCTGCCGCCGGAGGCCTCGATAGCCGGGCCCATGCGGCTGTACAGCAATTCGGCGCGCTGCGTGTCGATGAGATTCATCGCGCCCTTGATGATGCCGTTGGTCTCGAGGAATTCCTCCTCGCACTGGGCGATGATGTCGACAATCGCATTGCCGATGCAAAGCACGTCATAATCCGGCATCAATGTCTCCGCCAAAAACCCGGGCCGGCTTCTTGCCATGCCCGCGCGGGTCTACAGCATGACCCTGAAAACTGGCAACCGATTTTCTGTCCTTGCCGCGCCAGCCAGGCGCTACGACAATTCGACCGTGGCCGAAACATTTCGTCGCGATGTCGCCTACATCTGCGCCTGTTCGATCACGGTCCGAAGGCGCGAGCCCATGCCTGCCAAAAACGACACGACCATCGACCTGGCATTGCTCGGCGTGCTGGCGGTGCTTTGGGGAGCCTCCTACACCTTCATCAAGATCGGCGTAGAGACCATCCCGCCCATCACCTTCATCGCGGCCCGCACCCTGATCGCCGGCGCCATCCTGTTCGCCATCATCCGCTGGCGCGGGCTTGCCATGCCGGGCGATGCGGCAAGCTGGCGCCGCTTCGCCTTCCAGGCCTGCCTCAACAGCGTCGTCCCGTTCACGCTGATCGCCGCGGCCGAGCGTTCGGTCGACGCCGGCCTTGCCACCATCCTCAACGCCACCTCGCCGATCTTCACCTTCCTGCTGACGGCGCTCATCACCCGTCATGAGCCGGTGACCGCGCGCAAGCTGGTCGGCGTCGGCGCTGGCATCGCCGGCATCTGCCTCATCGTCGGCACGCAGGCGCTTGGCGGCATCGGCCACCAGCTCTGGGCACAGATCGCCATCGTCGCGGCAACCGTGTGCTATGCGGGCGCCGCCATTTTCGGCCGAGGCTTCAAGGGCCTCGATCCGATGCTTCCCGCCGCCGGTTCGATGCTGTGCGGCGCTGTCATGCTGGTACCGCTCAGCCTGGCGGTCGACCAGCCATGGACGCTGGAGCCCTCGGCGGCTTCCATCCTTGCCCTGCTCGGCCTGTCCGTGTTTTCGACGGCACTGGCTTTCGTCATCTATTTCCGCCTGATCCACACGCTGGGTTCGGTCGGCACCACGTCTCAGGCCTATCTGCGGGTGCCGATCGGCGTCGGCATCGGCGCCGTCTTCCTCGGTGAAAGCCTGGGCCCCACGGCCTGGCTCGGCATGGGGTTTGTCGTCGCCGGGGTGGCGGCCATGACCATACCGGTTCGCAAGCCGGCCTTGGCCCGATAGGCAGATCTGGGGAGCATACGAAGGCAAGCAACGGCCGGCGCTTGTGCTCTCGGGCCGCACCGCCTATCTCGGAAGCGTCCTGCCTTGTGGCTGTGTCCGCTGACCTGGGGGTGAAGCACGGTGATTTTCGACGCTGCCCGCATCGCGGCCCTTGAGCTGCTCTCGCCTCCGTTTCGCGCCGTGTTCATCAAGACGCTCGGGCTGACCCTGCTGGCGCTGGTCGCCCTGTGGTTCGGCCTGACCAGCCTTGTCGAATGGCTGGCCTTGCCGTGGCTACAGACGCTGTTGCCCGGCATGCCGTCCTGGGCCGGCTGGTTGGGCGGCATCGTCGCGGCCATCGCACTGGCCTTCGGCATGGCGCT
The DNA here is from genome assembly GCF_020164995.1 of Mesorhizobium sp. CO1-1-11. NCBI lineage: Bacteria > Pseudomonadati > Pseudomonadota > Alphaproteobacteria > Hyphomicrobiales > Phyllobacteriaceae > Mesorhizobium > Mesorhizobium sp. CO1-1-11. Next base: position 68,624 of record NZ_JAIUHE010000007.1, on the reverse strand, counting down.
TCTGATCGCGCCAGTCACGGCGGTGATCGCCGGCCTGTTCCTCGACGATGTGGCCGAAGTGGTCGAGCGCACCGATTATCCCGGCGACCCAGCCGGACGCGCCATGCCGGCACTGCGCTCGCTGGTGCTGGCGATAAAATTCTTCGGCATCGTCATCCTGGGCAACGTCGTCGCCTTGCTGCTTCTGCTGGTGCCGGGCATCAACATCGCCGCCTTTTTCATCGTCAACGGCTATTTGCTCGGGCGCGAATTCTTCGAATTCGCCGCCATGCGCTTTCGCGGGGAAGAAGAGGCCCGGGCCCTGCGCAGGCGGTATGCCGGTACGGTGTTTCTCTCCGGGCTGGTTGTCGCGGCCTTCCTCGCCGTGCCGCTGCTCAACCTGCTGACGCCGCTCTTCGCCGCCGCCATGATGGTGCATCTGCACAAGGCGATCTCGGCGCGGGAAGTCGCACGCGCGTCGCGGCGCTAAATCTCTTCAGCGTAGCAGAAATCCCCGCCCCAACTCGTCGTCCGGCTCGACAATGAATTCGGCTCGTCCGGAATAATAGGCACGGCCGCCGACGCGGGCGACGATCGCTTCATGCGGGCCGGCCTGCGCTGCTCGCGCCACCGCCCCGGAAAAGCGCGAGCCGGCGATGCTCTCGAACGTTCGCGTCTGCCCCACGGCGATCTCGCCCTTGGCATGCATGGCCGCCAGCCGGGCGGTGACGCCGGAACCGGTCGGCGAGCGGTCGACCTCCGCCTCGGCGAAGACGCAGACATTCCTGGTGGCCTCTCCGGAAAAGGCGTCCTTTCCATCGGTCAGGATGGTGCCATAGAGGAAGGCGAGGTCATCATGATCGGGATGCGACAGCGGAAACTCGGCCTTCAGCCGGTTCGTCAGCGTGGTTGCCGCGTCGACGAAATCGCGCACGCGGTCGCGGCCGAACTCCAAGCCGAATTGATGACAGTCGGCCAGCGCGTAAAAGGCGCCGCCATAGGCGATATCGAAACCGACCTTGCCATAGCCTGTCAGCTCGATCTGTCGATCGCCGGCGAACAGGAACGCCGGCACGCTCTCGAACGACACCGCGCCGGCCTTGCCATCGTTGACCGCGACCGAGGCGACGACCAGGCCGCACGGCGCCTCGATGTTCACGGTGGTGAACGGCTCCTGCTTCGCCACCAGCCCTTGATCGACGGCGTAGCGGCCGAGCGCGACGATGGCGTGGCCGCACATGGTCGAATAGCCCTCATTGTGCATGAACAGCACCGCGAGGTCGGCGCCGGGCAAATCGGGCTCGACCAGCAAAGCGCCATACATGTCATAGTGGCCGCGCGGCTCGAAGATCAGCAACTTGCGCAAATGGTCGAGATTGTCCCGCACATAGGCGCGCTTCTCAAGAATGGTGGCCTTGGGGATAGCGGGATAACCGCCCGTGACGATCCGTAGCGGCTCGCCACCCGTATGCATGTCGACAACGGTAAGGTTCATGCGGCCGAACCCATCCTAGCCCTGGGATTTGCCGAACAGCGCCTGCAGCTTGCCGAACGGCATGGCGGCGCGGGTGAAGCCGAACGTGCCGTCCTGCTGGATCTCGCGCGCCGCCGTCTCCAGCATGCCGTAGGCGAAATTGGTCAGCCATGGCCCAAGCGAAATCCGCTTGGCACCGGCCATGGCGAGGTCGGCGATGGTGAAGCCGGGCCTCGCCATGACATTGACCGGCTTGCCGACCGACGAACACAAGGTCCGCACCATCTCGACATCGCCGATACCAGGTGCATAGAGCACGTCGGCGCCGGCTTTTTCGAACGCCTGCAGCCGCTTGATCGTGTCGTCGAGATCGGACTTGCCCCAGAGGAAATTCTCGGCCCGCGCCGTGAAGACAAAGTCGCGCTTCAGCGCCCGCGCCGCCTCCACCGCTGCGGCGACGCGCTCCACCGCGTGCGAAAACTCGTAGATGGGCTTTTCAGGATCGCCGGTGTGATCCTCGATCGAGCAGCCGGCAAGCCCGGCCGCTTCCGCCGCGAAAATGGTTTCGGCGGCCTGCTCGGCGCTGTCCCCCTTGCCCTTCTCGAGATCGGCCGAGACCGGCAGGTCGGTCGCGCCCGTCACCTCGCGGCAATGATGGATCATCTGGTCGAAGGTCACGGCCCCATCCGGCAGGCCGCGCGAAAAGGCAAAGCCGGCGCTGGTGGTGGCCAGTGCCTTGAAGCCGAAGGATCCGAGCAGCTTCGTCGTGCCCGGATCCCAGGGATTGGGCATGACGAAGGTCGAGGCATGCAGGTCGCGAAAAATCTTGCCCTTGTCCATGAATGCTCCCCCATAACGAGTGTTGGGGCGGATGCTACCGCGCTGTTTGCGGCCGGGCAAACGAATGCGGTTGGTTCAGAAGCGTTTCTCGTTCTCTGCTGCCAATTTCTCGAAAGCGTCGATGTGGCGCATCTCGACAGGCACGGAGGTGGCATCCTTGTGACGGGCAGCGCGCTGCCGAGGTCAGGGAAACTGACGGCTTGTGCAGAGGCCGCCATCCAAAGCCGCAGCAGCACCCCAGGTGAGGATGAAGCGAAGCAGGTACGTTGGCATGGCGGCGCCCCATTGTCGGGCGCGCGGAAGGTAGCACAGCGCTTCGTGGCGTCCAGTGCAGCGGATCAGTGGATCGGCACCAGCCCGGCGAGTTCGCGCATGTCGTCGAACAGGATGCCGCCGGCCTGGATCAAGCCGTCGCGGTCGGAATAGGGGTCGCCATGATAGGAGAACACACGCATGCCGGCGGCGATGCCAGCCTGCGTGCCGGCGACGCTGTCTTCGATGACGATGCAGTCGGCGGGCGGGAAGCCCATCGTTTTGGCCGCATGCAGGAACAGGTCGGGGAACGGCTTGCCGCGCGACACCATGGTGGCGCTGAACATGGCATGTTCGAACAGCGGCAACAGACCGGTCTGGCCAAGCGTTATGTGCATCTTGGAGATCCTGGCCGAGGTGGCGACGCAATAAGCGATGCCGGCCGCGCGGACCGCCTCGATGAACTCCCGGACATAAGGGATCGCCTCGACACCGTGAGCGAACAGATCCGGCAGGCCGGCATTCCAGCGCTCGACGAAATCGGCGCCGAGCCTGACGCTGGTCGTCTCTTCGATCTCCTTCTGCACCGAGACCATGCTGCGGCCGGAGAAGTTCTTGCGGCAATATTCGAAGGTCGTTGGAAAACCGGCGTCGCTCAGCCATTCGGCCAGGCGCCGGTTGGCGAGGTTCTCGGTATCGACCAGGATCCCGTCGCAGTCGAAGATGACGAGCTTTGGCAGGGGGCGTGTTCCAGTCATGTTGGATCAGTCTACCCGGCAAAACGGTTCACTGTGCCGAAACACAGCCAGGCATCAGGCGGTGCCGGTCGATCCGAATCCGCCCGAGCCACGCGCCGTGCCGCCGGCCAGCGAACGCTCTTCAACCGCCACCTGCGTCACCGCGGCGAAAACGATCTGGGCAATGCGCATCCCGCGCGTCACCGCGAAATCCTCGTCGCCGAGATTGACCAGCAGCACCTTCACCTCGCCGCGATAATCGCTGTCGACCGTGCCCGGTGAATTGAGGACGGTAAGGCCGTGTTTGAAGGCAAGGCCCGAGCGGGGCCGCACCTGGCCTTCCATGCCTTCGGGAATTTCCAGGATCAGCCCCGTCGCTACCAAGGCGCGCTTGCCCGGCAGGATCAGAAGCGGCCGGTCTTCAGGCACCGCCGCGCGCAAATCCATGCCGGCGGCGCCGGCGCTTTCATAGGCGGGAAGCGGAAGTCCCTCGCCATGCGGCAACCTGACGAAGCCGACGGTGGGACCGATGACGGAAGGTGTTTGAAGGGCTGCGCGCATAAAATCGATCCTATCGGCGCGAATGTCGATTCGGTCAACTCGACCGCGGCGCTATCAACGGCTTTCTTTCAGGCATCACTGTGGCCTAGCGGAGTTCCACAGGAACCACCGTCGTCTCCTTGATCTCCTCCATCACGAAGGAGGCGGAGACATCGGATAAAGCCACCTTGGCGATGAGCCGCTGGTAGAGCCGGTCATAGGCTTTCACGTCGGCGACGCGGGCGCGCAGCACATAGTCGAGATCACCGGACATCCGGTAGACCCCGATGATCTCGGAAAGACCGGTCACCGCCGCCCGGAATTTCTGCAGCCAGTCGGGGTCGTGATTGGATGTGCGGATCAGGATGAACACCGAAAGGCCCAGCCCGAGCTTCTCGGCATCGACCAGCGCCACGCGGCCGGTGATGACGCCATCTTCCTCCAGCCGCTTGACGCGACGCCAGCAGGCATTGCGCGACAAGGCCACGCGCTCCGACAGCTGGTCGACCGACAGCGTGCCGTCACGTTGCAATTCGGCGAGCAGTTTTCGATCAATTTCGTCGATGTCAAAGCTCATATTGGGATATTTGTCCCATGGAATAGCAAAATACAAGGATATTTTGGGACCAATGAACCGGTGAGGCGTGCCAGGATACTCATATCGAAACGAAAAGCGCTGAAGGGGAAACAGCATGTCGGTCGCAAGGATTTTCACCTCTCATCCGGCCAAGGTCGGCGAAACCTATTTCAGCCATATGGCCTTCGCCGCCTGGTTTTCCTCGCGCCTGCTGATGGCGGCGGGAGCAGCTTTTGTTCACGCTTTCTTGCCATTTCTCTTCGAGACTACCGCCAGCCGAATCATTCGCGAGCTCTACGAGCGGACGCACAACAGAGGCACGCACGCGATCAACGAGCCCGCTGCTCTTCCGGATCGCGCCTAGAGGAAGACAGAAGCGATGTGCCGGTGGGCGGCCTATCTCGGTGAAGCGGTCTTTCTCGAAGACATCCTCACGGCGCCCTGTCACTCGCTGATCGCCCAGAGCCATTGCGCCCAGGAAGCGAAGTCGCCCACCAATGGCGACGGCTTCGGCCTTGCCTGGTATGGCGAGAGGCCAGAACCCGGCCTCTACCGCGATATCCTGCCGGCCTGGTCCGATCCCAATCTGAAAAGCCTGTGCCGGCAGATCAAGTCCAGCCTGTTCCTCGCCCATGTCAGGGCCTCGACCGGCAGCGCGACCAGCCGCATGAACTGCCATCCGTTCATCTCAGAACGCTGGTCGTTCATGCATAACGGCCAGATCGGTGGTTTCGAAAAAATCCGCCGCGCGCTGGAGAACTCGCTGTCCGACGCCGTTTTCGATCAGCGCGAAGGCACCACCGATTCCGAACTCTTTTTTCTGCTCATGATCGACGAGGGCCTTTCGGCCGACCCGCAAGGCGCCGTCTCGCGCGCCACCCGCCGGGTGCTGGAAGCCTCGCGTCGTGCCGGTTTCGAGCCGGCGCTGAAACTGACCGCCGCCTTTTCCGACGGACAGGCATTGTATGCGGTGCGCTATGCCACCGATGCCCTGGCTCCGACGCTTTACACGTCCATTTTCCGCAAAGGGGCCGGCCGCTGCATCGTCTCCGAACCCTTCGATCGCGAGGGCGGCGACTGGCAGGCGATTCCGGCATCGAGCTTCGTCACCATGACCAGGGATGGCATCGACATACATCCATTCGCTCCGGTCGCGGCGAAACTGGCGCTGGTTGGATAGGCTTTCGTCGCATTGAGTAACGTCGCGGGACAGCGCCCCCCTCTGTCCTGCCGGACATCTCCCCCACAAGGGGGGAGATCGGATGCCTCAATGGCTTTCGCCAATCCCCAGCGTTGCAGGACAGAGCGAAGCGCCGAAAACTGCCAATCTCCCCACCCGTGGGGGAGATGTCCGGCAGGACAAAGGGGGCGCCGTAGAGTGACGACCTCAATCATGGCGTGCAGCGTGATGATCGGCTTGCAATGGTCGGCAAACGCTGGTCGGAGGCGCGGCTGCTCGGCATCGCCAGGGCGATGATGCCCTTGACCAGCGGCTTTCGCCGTCCGCCCGGCTATTGAGCGAAGCGATCCAATCCATAGGGCGCCAGCAGCGTGTCGCGCTTGCCATCAAGAATTTCGCGCGTGGCGAACAAACCGATGGCTGGCGCCAGAGTGATGCCGGAATGCATGACCGCGATATAGACACCCTCCTTGCCTTTGGCGCGGCCGATGATCGGAAAGCCGTCGATCGGTGTCGGCCGGTAGCCAACGGTGTGGAAATCCAGCTCCAGCCCGTCGCTGTCGCGCAGCATGGCCTTCATGGCCGCGAACAATTCACGCGCCGTGGCTTCGGCGTCCATGCCGGGATCGGCGCCGCCGAAATCCGAGCCGGCGATGATTCGACCCTCGGCGGTCTGACGCATGTGCAGGCGCTCGGCCAGCACCAGCCCGTTGAGCAGTTTCTTGTAAGGCCGCGAGTGGACGATCAACCCGGGCGGTGTCTCGATCGGCAGGTTGATGCCAGCGGTCGCGGCAATGTCTGGCGAACCCACGCCGGCCGCGATCACCACCTCGTCGGCGGCAAACAGTCCATGCGATGTGTCCACGCCGGTGACCTTGCCGACGCTTTGGACAAGCGCCGTCACCGTGCTGAAGAGGATTCGCGCGCCGCGCCGTTCGGCATCGGCCAGCAGTGCCTTGGTGGCCGCGACAGGCTCGGCGACACCCTCTTCTGCGACATGCAGGGCGAAATCGGGAAGCTCGGTGAGATTGGGTTCGATGAGCGCCACCTCGCCGCGGTCGACGCGCTCGATTCCGTAGCCCCACTCAGAATGCTCCGCTGCATAGGTCTCCATGTCGGCCGCCGGCAGATCCCAGCACAGGCCGCCGCACCAATTGAGCGGCAGGCCGGGCAGGTCCCGCGCTAGGCGAGCCCACTCAGCCATGGCGCGGGTGCGCAGCCGGAAATACGGCTCCGGGTTACCCCAGCTTGCATTGATCCAGGCAAACGAGTTCGGCGTTGCGACACCACCGATTTTGCTGTCGGCAATCACCGTCACCCGCGCCTCGGCCTTGGTCAGATGCCATGCGATGGAGGCACCGATGATGCCGGCGCCGATGACGATGATTTGCTTGGTTTCGCTCATGCTTGATCTCCGTCGGACTGGCATCCCTGATGCCATTGCCGCTGCCGGAGCTCAAGTGCGGACAGGGCCGGTCAGGCTAAAACCGTCGACAGGCCGGGAAAGCGCTGCTAGAAGCCCGCGCCACAGACAGGATCCGAAAAATTGGCTGAAGACATCGAACAGGCGGTATCGCGCCGCCGCACCTTCGCGATCATTGCCCACCCGGACGCCGGCAAGACGACGCTGACCGAAAAGCTGCTTTTGTTCGGCGGCGCCATCCAGCTTGCCGGCGAGGTGAAGGCCAAGAAGGACCGTATCCAGACCCGGTCCGACTGGATGAAGATCGAGCGCGAGCGCGGCATTTCGGTCGTCACCTCGGTGATGACCTTCGAATATGAGGACAACGTCTTCAACCTGCTCGACACGCCGGGCCACGAGGATTTCGCCGACGATACCTATCGCACGCTGTCGGCGGTCGACTCGGCCGTCATGGTCATCGACGCCGCCAAGGGCATCGAGCCGCGCACGCTGAAATTGTTCGAGGTCTGCCGGCTGCGCGACATCCCCATCATCACCTTCGTCAACAAGATGGACCGTGAAAGCCGCGATCCGTTCGAGATTTTGGACGAAATCGAGCAGAAGCTGGCGCTGGACACCGCGCCCATCACCTGGCCGATCGGCCGTGGCAAGACCTTCTCCGGTACCTATCACCTGGCGCTGAACGCCGTGCGCAAGGGCGATGACGAGAAGGAACGCACCCCCGTCAACGGTCCCGATTCCAACCGCGTTGCCGGCCTTCTGCCGGAAAACGAGCGCGAGGCCTTCATCGAGGAACTCGAGCTCGCGCGAGAAGCCTGCCGTCCGCTCGACATCGAGGCCTTTCGCGAGGGCCATCTGACGCCGGTCTATTTCGGCTCGGCGCTGCGCAATTATGGCGTGCGCGATCTGATCGAGGCGCTTGGCGCCTTTGGCCCGCCGCCGCGCGCCCAGGAGGCCGACACCCGCACTATCGAGGCGACGGAGGAAAAGATGACCTCCTTCGTCTTCAAGATCCAGGCCAACATGGATCCCAATCACCGCGACCGCATCGCCTTCGTGCGCGTCTGCTCGGGCAAGCTCGAGCGCGGCATGAAGGCCAAGCTGGTGCGCACCGGCAAGCCGATGTCACTCTCGGCGCCGCAATTCTTCTTTGCCCGCACCCGCGTCACCGCCGACGAGGCGTTTGCCGGCGATGTCGTTGGGATCCCGAACCACGGCACGCTGCGCATCGGCGACACGTTGACCGAAGGCGAGGAAATTCTGTTTCGCGGCGTGCCCAACTTCGCCCCGGAAATCCTGCGTCGCGTCCGTCTCGGCGACGCGATGAAGGCGAAAAAGCTCAAGGAAGCGCTGCACCAGATGGCAGAGGAGGGCGTCGTCCAGCTGTTCTCGCCGGAAGACGGCTCGCCGGCCATCGTCGGTGTCGTCGGCGCGCTGCAGCTCGATGTGCTGAAAGAGCGGCTGAACTTCGAATACACGCTGCCGGTCGAATTTGAGATGTCGCGCTTTTCCATCTGCCGCTGGATATCGGCCGACGACAAGGCCGAGGTGCTTCGCTTCATCGAGGCGCATCGCGGCGACATCGCCCGCGACCTCGACAACGACCCGGTCTTCCTGGCCCAGCACGCCTTCTCGCTGAACTACGAAGCCGAACGCTGGAAGGCGATCCGCTTCGCCACGATCAAGGATTATCAGGTGCGAGACAAGGCGGCGTGATTCTAGTGAGTAGTGAGTAGTGAGTAGTGAGTAGGTACGCCTCGTTCTCCCATCGCACTACTCACTAGCAACTACTCACTACTCTACTCTTATGATCACCCCTTGGCCGCCGCTTCGATCTCAGCGATATCGATCTTGCTCATCTGCATCATTGCCGACATCACCCGGCCGGCCTTGGCCCTGTCCGGATCCAGAAGCAGGCGCGGCAGCTGCTCCGGCACGACCTGCCAAGACACACCGAATTTGTCCTTCAGCCAGCTGCATTGCGAAGGTTCGCCGCCACCTTCGATAAGCTTCTCCCAGAAGTAATCGACCTCTTCCTGCGTCTTGCAGTCGATCGACTGTGACATCGCCTCGTTAAACTTGAATTGCGGTCCGCCGTTGAGCGCCTGGAACGGCACGCCGTCGAGCTCGAACGTGGTCATCAGCACTTTGCCCGCATCGGCGTGACCCTCGGGCCAACGCAGAACGCTCGTAACCTTCGAATTCTTGAAGATGGAGACGTAGAAATTCATCGCCTCTTCTGCCCGGCCGTCGAACCACAGGCAGGTGGTGATCTTTTGCATGTCGTGCTCCTAGGTTGCTTCCTGCTGATACAATGAAACGGCTGACTCCGAGAATGGTGCCATTTCTTGCCGTCTGCCCAAGGACGGCCCTGATACGCCCGACCCGACATAGACATCGAATTTTTCTGAGACGCTCGTTTTTTCAGGAGAACCTGGCGCATTGCAAAAATGTGGCCAGACCATACTTGGCGGTCTATAAACCCTGCGATCAAAATTCAGCGCCGCCACGCTCCGCATCGAGCGCAGCCAGACAGCCAAGGAAAATTCATGCCCGCCTATCGCTCCCGCACCACCACCCATGGCCGCAACATGGCCGGCGCCCGCGGCCTGTGGCGCGCTACTGGCATGAAGGACAGCGATTTCGGCAAGCCGATCATTGCGGTGGTTAACTCCTTCACCCAGTTCGTGCCGGGCCATGTCCATCTGAAGGACCTAGGCCAGCTCGTCGCGCGCGAGATCGAGAAGGCCGGCGGTGTCGCCAAGGAATTCAACACCATCGCCGTCGACGACGGCATCGCCATGGGCCATGACGGCATGCTCTATTCGCTGCCGTCGCGCGAGCTGATCGCCGATTCCGTTGAATACATGGTCAATGCGCACTGTGCCGACGCCATGGTCTGCATTTCCAATTGCGACAAGATCACGCCCGGCATGCTGATGGCCTCATTGCGCCTCAACATCCCGACCGTCTTCGTCTCCGGCGGCCCGATGGAAGCCGGCAAGGTTGTGCTGGCCGGCAAGACGCAGGCGCTCGACCTCGTCGATGCCATGGTTGCGGCCGCCGACGACAAGATCTCCGACGAGGACGTCAAGGTCATCGAGCGCTCGGCCTGCCCGACCTGCGGTTCCTGTTCGGGCATGTTCACCGCCAATTCCATGAACTGCCTGACCGAGGCGCTGGGCCTGTCGCTGCCCGGCAACGGTTCGACGCTGGCCACGCATGCCGACCGCAAGCGCCTGTTCGTCGAGGCCGGCCATCTCATCGTCGATCTCGCCCAGCGCTACTACGAGCAGGATGACGAGAGTGCATTGCCGCGCAGCATTGCCTCGAAGGGCGCCTTCGAGAATGCCATGACGCTCGATATCGCCATGGGCGGTTCCACCAACACCGTGCTGCACATTCTGGCCGCCGCGCACGAGGGCGAGGTCGATTTCACCATGGAAGACATCGACCGGCTGTCGCGGCGGGTGCCGGTGCTATGCAAGGTGGCGCCGGCCAAGTCCGACGTCCACATGGAAGACGTCCACCGCGCTGGCGGCATCATGGCCATCCTTGGCCAGCTCGACAATGCCGGGTTGCTCAACCGCGACCTGCCGACCGTGCATACGGCGAGCCTCGGCGAAGCGCTCGACCATTGGGATATTTCGCGCACCTCGAGCCAGAATGTGCGCGACTTCTTCCTCGCCGCGCCCGGCGGCGTGCCCACGCAGGTCGCCTTCAGCCAGGACCGCCGCTGGGACGAGCTCGACATGAACCGCGAGACAGGCGTCATCCGCTCGGCCAATACGCCTTTCTCGAAAGACGGCGGCCTTGCCGTCCTGAAAGGCAATCTGGCGCTCGATGGCTGTATCGTGAAGACAGCCGGCGTCGACGAGTCGATCCTGAAATTCACCGGACCGGCTCGTGTCTTCGAAAGCCAGGACGCTTCGGTCAAGGCGATCCTTGCCAATGAGATCAAGGCTGGTGACGTCGTCGTCATCCGCTATGAGGGTCCGCGCGGCGGCCCCGGCATGCAGGAGATGCTCTATCCCACCAGTTATCTGAAGTCGAAAGGCCTCGGCAAGGCCTGCGCGCTGGTCACCGATGGGCGCTTCTCCGGCGGCACCTCGGGCCTGTCCATCGGTCATGCTTCGCCGGAAGCGGCGGAAGGCGGGCTGATCGGACTGGTGCAGGAGGGCGATACGATCGAGATCGATATCCCGAACCGCACCATTCGCCTTGCCGTCGACGACGCGGAACTCGATGCGCGCCGGGCGGCGATGGAGGCCAGGGGCGCGGACGCCTGGAAGCCGCAGGAAAAGCGCAAGCGCAAGGTGACGACGGCGCTGCGCGCCTACGCCGCCTTCGCCACCAGCGCCGACAAGGGGGCGGTGAGGCACGTGCCGGAGTAAAGTTCGAATCTCGTCAGGCAGGCGCTGCGGCACAAACTCCGCAGGACTACCTGTCCTCGACTTGCGCCGCTCCACATTAAGGCATCAGCTGATATTCATACAGCTTCTGGTAAAGCCCGCCTTGCCCGAGCAGCATCTTGTGCGGCCCGCTTTCCACCACCTTGCCGGCTTCCAGCACCACGATCGTGTCGGCCTGGTGCACGGTCGAGAGGCGGTGTGCGATGACGATTGTGGTGCGCCCTTCCGTCAGCTGTTGCAGCGCGTCGCGGAACAGCGCTTCCGACTCGGCGTCGAGCGCACTGGTTGCCTCGTCCAGCAGCAGGATTTCGGCATTGCGCAGCATGGCGCGCGCGATCGAGATGCGCTGGCGCTGGCCGCCCGACAAGAGGCCGCCATTCTCACCGACATCCGTCTCGTAGCCTTTCGCCTGCGCGACGATGAAGTCATGCGCGTTGGCGGCCCTGGCCGCGGCGATCACCTCGTCGTCGGTCGCATCCTCGCGCCCAAGCCGGATGTTGTGCATGATCGTGCCGGCAAACAGGAACGTATCCTGGCTGACATAGGCGATCTTTTCCCGCAGTGAGGCGAGCGTGGCATGGGAAATGTCCTGGCCGTCAAGCAGCACCCTGCCGCTCTTCGGGTCATACATGCGCATGATCAGGTTCAGGATCGTCGACTTGCCGCCGCCGGAGGGGCCGACCAGCGCCGTCATCTTGCCGGGCGCCAGGGTCAGGTCGAACCGGTCCAGCACCGGCGGACCGTTCTGATACGCGAAGCTGACGGCGTCGAATCGGATCTCGCCCGGTCCGGCCCGAATCGGCTTTGCATCCGGCTTCTCGGCTAGTGTCAGCGGCTGGTCGGCGAGCTCGAACATCATGCGCACGCCGACAATGCCGCTTTCCAGCGATATGCGCACCCGCGCGAGGCGCTTTGCCGGCTCATAGGCAAGCAGCAGCGCGGCGATGAAGGCCATGATGTTGCCAGGCATCTGGCCGCCCTGCAGGACCAGCAAGCCGCTGACCATGACGGCGCCGGCGATCGCCAGGCCGGCCAGCGTTTCCATCACCGGATTGGTCACCGCTTCCAGCGCGGCGATGTTGTTGGCCCGATCCTCGACGTCCGCCACCGCCCTGTACATGCGTTTGCGCATCAGGCCTTCGAGGTTGAAGGATTTGACCACGCGCACGCCGATCGCGGTTTCCTGCATCACCTGCACGATCTGGCCGACCGACCGGAACTCCATGGCGGCGAACTTGCGCACGCGCTTCAGGATGCGGTTGACGCCATAGATGGCCAACGGACCGACGACGAAGCAGATCAGCGACAGCGCCGGCTGCTGCCAGACCATGACCCCAATCAGAGCAGCCAGCGTCACCAGATCGCGCACGTAGGAAGTGACGATGAGGTCGAGCACGTTGCGCGCCGCCTGGGCATTGTTGGTCATGCGGGTGATCAGGTCGGACGACGAGGTCGAATGGTAGAATTCGATGCCTTGCGCCAGGATGCGGTCATAGATCTTGCGCTGCCGTTCGGCGATGATGGCGTTGCCGACGCGGCTCATGAAGTAGGCCTGGACGAAATTGGCGATGCCCTTGACGATGAAGATCCCGGCGACCGCCACGGCGATCATATTGACGCGGTCGACCCGTTTATCGATGACGAATTCATTGGTGATTTCACGCAGGATCCAGGCACTGGCGGCCGTCATGCCGGCCACCACGAGCATCGACAGGATGGCGGCGGCGTAGCCGGCCCTGTGTTGCCGGAACGATTCCCGGAGCAGCCTTGCGACGAGGCGCTGGTTCTCCGTCGAGCGGAAGAAGCGAAACAACGGCTGATCCTTGATGCCGGGATGACGAAGGCGGCTTATAGAGGGAGATGCCGCCGGAGGGAACCTTTCGCCGCCATGGAAAGAAACCGCTGCGGCGGGGTGTCTTTTGAGACACGATGCGGCAGTGATTCTTCAAGCAGGATGATGACAGATGGATTTCGATCTTATTGTGCGCGGCGGCACGCTTCCGGATGGCGGCATCGCCGACGTCGGCATCAGCGGCGAGACGATCGCCGCGATCGAGCCGAAGCTCGACGGTTCCGCGCGGACCGAGGTCGACGCCCATGGCAATCTGGTGGCGCCGCCCTTCGTCGATCCGCATTTCCACATGGACGCGACGCTCTCCTACGGCCTTCCGCGTATCAACGCGTCGGGCACGCTGCTCGAAGGCATAGCGCTATGGGGCGAACTGAAGCCGCTCCTGACGCACGAGGCCGTGCGTGACCGGGCGCTCGCCTATTGCGACTGGGCGGTGTCGATGGGGCTGCTCGCCATCCGCACCCATGTCGACGTCTGCGACGACCGGCTGCTGGCCGTCGAGGCGCTGCTGGAGGTCAAGAAAATCGTCGCCCCCTATATCGATCTGCAATTGGTTGCCTTCCCGCAGGACGGCTTCTATCGCTCGCCGACCGCGCGAAAAAACACCATTCGCGCGCTGGACATTGGCGTCGACATCGTCGGCGGCATTCCGCATTTCGAGCGCACCATGGCCGACGGCACACGCTCGGTTACCGAACTGTGCGAGATCGCGGCAAAACGCGGGCTCATGGTCGACCTGCATTGCGACGAGACCGACGACCCGCTGTCGCGCCACATCGAACAGCTCGCCTATGAAGCGCAGCGCCTCGGCCTGCAGGGCAGGGTGGCCGGTTCGCACCTCACCTCGATGCATTCGATGGACAATTACTACGTCTCGAAGCTTCTGCCGCTGATCGCCGAAGCCGGCGTTTCCGCGATCCCCAATCCGCTGATCAACATCATGCTGCAGGGCCGCCACGACACATTCCCGAAGCGGCGTGGCATGACGCGGGTCAAGGAGATGCTGGCGCTGGGCATCCGTGTCGGCTGGGGTCAGGATTGCGTGCTCGATCCCTGGTATTCGCTGGGCACCGCCGACATGCTCGACGTCGCCTTCATGGGCCTGCATGTAGCCCAGATGTCGAGCCCCGCCGACATGGCGCGCTGCTTCGATATGGTCACCAACGTCAACGCCGCGATCATGGGCCTCGACCATCTCGGCCTCGGCGTCGGCAAGCGCGCCAGCCTGGTGATCCTCGATGCCGGCAATCCGATCGAGGCTCTGCGCCTGCGCGCCGAGCGCATCTGCGTCATCGCCAGGGGCAAGGTGGTGGCGGAGCGGACGAGGCAGGATACCAGGCTTTCGATCTCCGGCAGGCCGTCGCAGGTGAATCGCAGGCATATATCCACCTAGATACAGCCGATTCCCGACGCTGGTCTTACCTATTTCCCGATTTCTCCTCGTCAAAGCCGGCGCTTCCGTCTACGACGCGGCTCGGGCGAGGGAGGAATCGGGGCAGGCATGACGCAACCCGTGGCGCGGAATTCCACAATCAAGAATGTCCTCCTGGCCGGCATCCTGCTGATGCTGGCTGGCGACTTCCTGTTTGCGCTCAACGATGCGATGGGCAAGTGGCTGGTCGCCAGTTTCTCCGTCGGCCAGGTGGTGCTGATCCGCTCGATCGGCGCTTTCTTCGTGCTGGGTCCGATGATTGCCAACCAGGGCGCCGGCAGACTGTTCCAGCTGGAGCGGCCAGGGTTGCAGATCCTGCGCGTGGTGGCGACGACACTGGACACCGCCTTGTTCTACGCCGCCGTCGTCTACCTGCCGCTTGCCGATGTGATGAGCTTCTACATGGCCGGGCCGATCTATGTGGCGGCGCTGTCACATTTCCTGCTTGGCGAAAAGGTCGGCTGGCGCCGCTGGGTGGCGATCCTGCTCGGCTTCTGCGGTGTGGTGATCATGCTGAAACCGTCCTCTGCCGCGTTTTCGCTGTCATCGAGTTTCGCACTTGTCGGCAGCCTTGCCTTCGCCTTCGCCATCATCCTCAACCGGCGCCTGCGCGGCACCAGCGACACCAATCTGGTGACATGGCAGACGATCGGCACGCTGGCGGTCGGCGGCGCCCTCACCATCGGGGCCTGGAAGACGCCGTCTGCGCTTGATTTCGGCGCCATGCTGCTGCTCGGCATCGTTTCCTGCGGGGCGCATCTGATGATCACCAGGGCGCTGAAACTGGCGCCGGCCTCGACGCTGGCGCCGCTGCACTACACGCTGCTCTTGTGGGCGGTGGTGTTCGGGCTGGTGTTCTTCGGCGACGTTCCCGGTCCGCGCATCCTGATCGGCTCGGGCATCATCGTCCTGGCCGGCCTGTTCATCTTCCACCGCCAGAAGGTGGTAGACACCACGGTGCCGCCGGAGAACGTGCCGAAAGGTGTGAACTAGGGGCCAGATTTCTGGTGCCTAGCCCTTGCGTACCGCCGCCAGGTGCCGCGAAAATTCCTCTGTCTCCATCAGCGCCTTGCAGCGGGCGAAGCGGCCGTCGGCATAGGCGCGGAAATCGTCGACGGGATTTTCGTTGGCAAGCTGAATCAGCCCCCACAGCGTCCACAACAGGTCGCACATCGCCTTGTAGATGACGATGCGGCCGCGCTCCGCCGGCCTCGCCTCGCCGCCGAAATAGGCGCGCATCAGCTCCTCGTCCTGGGCGGCGTCGAACTTGCCTTCCACGCTGAGGTCGCCGAGGTCCCAGAGCGGGTCGTTCATCCCCGAATATTCCCAGTCGACGATCCACATCCGCTCGCCCGTGTCGAGGAAATTCTCGCACAGCGGGTCGCAATGGCAGGCGACGAGAGGCAAGGGGCGGACGGCCAAGGCCGAGCGTACGCTGCCGGCCTCGCGCACCACGTCATGATAGCCGGCGGGCAGGGCGACATCCCTGGTCGACAGCACCTTGAGATAGTCGTCGATCATCGAAAACAGTTCGAAGCGGAAGGGGAACACCGCGCCGGACGCGTGCAGCTTGCGGAAGGCCTCGGCCGCTCGGGCCGGGCTGCCCTGCCGCTCCTTGAACTTCTCCGGCGACATCGTCTCCGCACCGGCAATGTAGCGCGTCACCATCAGGCCGCTGGCGGCGTCGGCATGCAGCACTTCAGGACTTACCCCCGCGATTGCCGCCTCACGCGCGGCAATCGCCTCGTTGGCGCGGTTGATGTATTCCTCGGTGCCTTTGCCTGGAATACGCAGGCAGTAATCGCCGGCCTTGAAGACGAGGTTGGTCAAGCCGCCGAGCCGTTCCAGCGGGCCAGTATAGCCGGCCAGTACCGGAATGACGGCAAGTTTTGCCCGCGCCTCGTCTGTCCCCATGCCTGCGTCCCCACGCGTTATTTCTCGGCTGCACGGTTCCACAATTTTCGCCGTTTGGCTATCATCGCGGCGAGACGAGGGATGGTGGACAGTGGCGGACAGCAAACATCAAGGCGCGCTCGGCGAGGTCTACGCGGCCAAGCGCCCGGAAGAGGTGGCCGCACTGTACGACCGCTGGTCGCAAACCTACGACGCCGACATGTCGGCAGCCGGCTACCGCCACCCGACCATCTGCCTTGCTTTGCTCGCCCGCCATCTGCCGCGCGGGTCAGCCCCGCTGCTCGACGCCGGGGCCGGTACCGGGCTGATCGGCGAGTGGCTCGATATTGGCGGCTATCCCCAGGTCGAGGCGCTGGATATCTCGCAAGGCATGCTGGATCAAGCCGCGCGCAAGGGCGTCTATTCGGCGCTGCATTGTCTGGCGCTCGGCGGCGCCTTGCCATTTGCCGACAGCACCTATGCCGGCATCATCTCGGCCGGCGTCTTTACCTCCGGCCATGTCGGCGCCGAGGGACTGGACGAACTGATCCGCATCTGCCGGCCGGGTGGGGTGATCGTGCTGACGATCAAGAACACGTTGTGGGATCACGGTTTTGCCGCGCGCATCGCCGAACTTGAGGCACAAGGCCTGGTCACGCGGGTCGAGGAAACACGACCATATGTCTCAATGCCAGGCGAGGCCGATACCGTCCCCAGCCGTGGCCTCGCCTTGCGCGTGAGTTAAGCCTTCACGCGCTCCATTGCCGGGTCGTATAGCGGCTCAAGATGGATTTGAGCCGGCGTCCGCTCCATCGCCACCACAAGTTCATAGCTGCCCGAGGCGAGAAAATCATCGCTTGCTCCGTCAGCGTTGCGCACATAACCGTAGCCGATGTTCTTTCCCACCGTGTAGCCATAGCCGCCGCTGGTGAGATAGCCGACCGGCTGGCTATCGCGCAGGATGGTCTCGCGTCCGACGAGCACGATCTCCGGATCGTCGACCGTGAAGCCGGCAAAGCGCTTCTTCAGCGAGGCGCCGCCAATCTTCTCGAGTGCGCGCCGTCCGACGAAGTCGGTGTTGTTGCGCAGCTTGACCGCCCAGCCGAGCCCAGCTTCCAGCGGTGTGTCGTTGGGCGTGATGTCGGAGCCCCAGGCGCGATAGCCCTTTTCCAGCCGCAGCGATTCCAGCGCGCGGTAGCCGACCGGCCGGATCTCGTGCTTCCCGCCGGCCGCCATCAGCGCGTCGAAGACTTCGCCGGTAGCGGCGATCGGCACATGCAGTTCCCAGCCCAGTTCGCCGACATAGGTGACGCGCAGCGCCCGGACTGTGTGACCGGCTATTGTGATCTCGCGCACATGGCCGAACGGGAAGCCGGCATTCGACACATCCGCATCGGTGACCGCTGAAAGCACGTCGCGGGCGCGCGGTCCCATCAGCGACAGCGTGCCGAAATCCTCGGTGACATCGGCGAGCTGGGCATCGAGGCCGTGGCCAATATGGTCGCTGATCCACGAGGCATCATGGGTGCGGAAACCCGTGCCAGTGACGATGTAGAATTTTTCCTCGGCCAGCCGCGACACGGTCAGGTCGGCCTCGATGCCGCCGCGCGAGTTGAGGAGTTGCGTGTAGGTCAGCCGGCCGACCGGCTTGCCGACATCGTTGGCACAGATCCAGTCCAAGGCCCTCGCCGCGTCGGGCCCGCTCAGCTCGTACTTGGCGAAGGACGACTGGTCGAAGATACCGACACGCTTGCGCACGTGCCGATGTTCGTCGCCGACGGCGGCGAACCAGTTCTGCCGGCCCATCGAATAGATGTCCTTCGGCTCGACGCCCTCCGGCGCGAACCAGTTCGGCCGTTCCCAGCCGAGCTTGGAGCCGAACACGGCGCGATGGTCTTTCAGTCTGTCGTAGAGCGGGGAGACGATGCGCGGCCGGCCGCTGGTGTATTCCTCGTGCGGGAAGCCGATCGCGTAATGCTTGCCATAGGCTTCCAGCGTACGTTCGCTTACCCATTGCCGGTCGCGGTGCAAGTTGGAAAAACGCCTGATGTCGACCACCCAAAGGTCGAGCGGCGCCTCGCCGTCGACCACCCATTGCGCCAGCACCCAGCCGGCCCCGCCGCCCGAGGCGATGCCGAAGGCGTTGAAGCCAGCGCCGACGAACATGTTGGGGCATTCGGGCGCCACACCGAGGATGAAATTGCCGTCCGGCGTGAAGCTTTCCGATCCGTTGATCATCTGCTTGACACCGACCGTCTCCAGCGCCGGCACCCGCGCGATCGCCTGCGCCATGTGCTGCTCGAAATGATCGTAGTCGTCGTCGAACAGCCGGAACTCCCAATCATTGGGCACGTCGCCCCCGGGAAGATTGGTCGTCCAGGCTTGCGGGTTCGGCTCATAGCCGCCCATCACCAGCCCGCCGACCTCCTCCTTGAAATAGGTGCGCCGATCGGGGTCGCGCAGCGTCGGCGCGTCGGTTGCCAGCCCCGCGATTTTCTCGGTGATGATATACTGGTGCTTGACCGGCTGCAGCGGCACGTTGATGCCGGCCATCGCGCCGACCTGCCGCGCCCATTGCCCGGCGCAGTTCACCACCTTGTCGCAAGCGATGTCGCCTTGATTGGTCTTCACCGCCGTGATGCGGTCGCCCTTCATCTCGAAACCCGTGACGCGCACGTCTTCGTAGAGATTGGCGCCGTGCATGCGCGCGCCCTTGGCCAGCGACTGCGTGATGTCGGAAGGGCTCGCCTGGCCGTCGGTCGGCAGCCAGGAGGCGCCGACGAGATCGCCGGTCTCCATCAAGGGCCACATCGCCTTGACTTCCGCCGGAGACAGCAGCTGCATGTCCATGCCGAAGCTTTTCGCCGTCGTCGCCAGCCGTTTGTACTCGGTCCAGCGGTCGGCATTGGTGGCGAGCCTGAGGCACCCCGTCATCTTCCAGCCGGTGGCAAGACCGGTTTCGGCTTCCAGTCCCTTGTAGAGGTCGACCGAGTATTTCAGTACCCGCGTGATCGAGGCCGACGAGCGCAATTGGCCGACCAGGCCGGCGGCATGCCAGGTCGAGCCCGAGGTCAGCTTGCCCTGTTCGAGCAGCACCACGTCGGCCTTGTGGTCACGCGCCAGATGATAGGCCGTCGAACAGCCGATGATGCCGCCGCCGATGACGACGATCTCGGCCTGGCTAGGCAAGGTCATGATTTCAGGATCCCGTATTTTATCCGGTAGTTTTCCAGCGCCGCGTCGAGCCGCGCCAGGTTTTCCTCGGTGTAGGCGACGTAATCGATCCCGGGGGCGTCGAGATAGAGCTCCGACACCATGCTCCACATCGCCTCGCGCAGCAGCGAGGCACATTGCATGGCGGCGTGCGAGCGGCGGATCGCCTCGTCCGGTTCCTTCATGAAATAGGCGGTCAGGAAGGCGAAGGATTCCTCATCGCTCATGCCCGCGTTCGAGGCGACGCCGGCAAGGTCGAACATCGCCGTATTGAAGCCGGCATATTCGAAATCGATCAGCCAAAGCCTGCCGCCGTCGTCCAGAATGTTGGCCGGCAAAAGATCATTGTGGCCAAAGACGATCGGCAGCAATTTCTGGGCGCGCTCCAGTTCGTCGGCCAACACCAGAAAGCGCGGCAGGTCACCGCGCTTGCGGCTGTTGCCCTCGTCCAGCGTGCGTGCATAGTCGCGGATGACGTGGAACACCCAGAACATGAAGCCGGCGCCGGAGATATGGTTGGGCATCTCGCGGTGAAAGCCGCGCATCAGCGTCGCGACGCGGCCGAGATTGGCGCGCACGTCCTCGGCCAGATAGGTTCTGGCGCCAAGAAACGCCGTCACCATGATCCCCGGTTCGGCGTAACGGACCGCCGGTGCGAAGCCCGCCGCGTGAGCCGCCCGCGCGGTCATCACCTCCCGTTCGCGGAAGACATGGTGGAACGGATAATCCTGGCCGAAACGCACCACATGTTTGCCGGCCGCATCGGTGACCACATAATTGGCGTTGCTCAGGCCGCCGGGCAGCGGCGCGATCTCGATGGCGCCCGTCCAGCACGGCAGGGCGTGGATGCGGTCTTCGGCAATCACGGGTTCATCCCTGGTTCGCAGGCCTGGTTTGCTGGGCTTCGATATGGCGCCATGGGCGGCGCAACGACGGCGGGGTGAAACGCAAACAATCTCGTCGGTGCGGGATGCCAGGATCGGTATCCCGCACCGCACCGACGAGCCCCTTGGCCAGGTTTATGAGCCCGGCATCCGCCCCCGCGGATCTGAAAATTCCTTGCGCCAGACACGTTACAGGCTGCCTGGGGTCAGTGAATTGCAGCTCTGCCAATTACATCCCGCTGCAGTTCCGAACCCTGTTGAAGATGGATTTCACGCCGGGGTTGCTCTTCTGTCAATAAAAAGATGTGACTTTTTTTGGGTGTTTTGTCCGAAAGCATGCGCAATTTCCTTAAAAGCGCTAGGAATGCCTTAGAATCGGTCATTTTTGGGATGCCCATATGAACCACTCGAAACGGCATGGCGAGATCCTGCGGCTGCTGCAGGAAGAGGGAACCGTCACTATCGCCAGCCTGGCCGACCGGTTGGGCGTTTCGCTCGAGACCGTGCGCCGCGACGTCAAGCCGCTCACCGGCGACGGCTCGGTTCTGAAGATGCATGGCGCCATCGGCCTGCCGTCGATGGTCGGCGAAGCGCCGTTCGAACGGCGCATGCGCGAGCATGCCGACGCCAAGCGAAGCATTGCCCGCGCGGTCGCGGCCACCATTCGCGACGGCGAATCGATCATGCTCGACACCGGCACCACGACCTCGTTCCTGGCGCGCGAACTGCTCGGCCACCGGCGCCTGACGGTCGTCACCAACTCGTCCGACATCGCCCGCACCCTGGCCACCATCAACGGCAACAAGGTCTATATGGCCGGCGGCGAGCTGCGCAGCGATTCAGGCGCCGCGTTCGGGACGTCGGCCATCGAGTTCGTCAGCCGCTTCTCGGTCAGCCACGCCATCATCTCCACCGGCGCCGTGGATGCGCTGACCGGTGTCATGGACTTTGATCTGGACGAGGCGGAATTCGCCCGCATGGTGCTGTCGCGGGGCCAGCGCTCGCTGGTCGTCACTGACCACACGAAGTTCGGCCGCCAGGGCCTGGTCCAGGTCTGCGGCTTTGACGGCTTTTCCGAACTCGCCACCGACCGCGCGCCGCCGCACGACATTGCCGCGGCACTGGCGCAGGCCGGGGCGCGCCTCAGCGTCGCCGGCGGAATTTAGCCGAAGACCAGCGACTGGTGGGCGCACACGCCCGCGAAGGTGCCGCCCGACACGGCGAAGGCGATGTTGTGCATCGCGCGTGCCGCGTCACCGGCGGCATAGACGCCGGGAACCGTCGTTTGCTGCCGGTCATCGACTGATATCATCGGGCCGAGCAGGCCGTCCTTGAGGCCGCAGCCGAGCTGTTCGGCCAGCGGGCTCGCCATCGTGTTGCGTGGCGCGGTGAATATCGCCTTGACGCCAGCCTGCCGGCCATCGACGAGATGGACAACCAAGCCGCCGGAGCCATCATCGCTCAGTTCGTTGACCGTCGCGGGCTCGAACCTTACATTCCTGCTCTCAAGCGCATGCATCTCGTCGGCATCGGGCTTGATCAGTCCGTTGCCGAACAGCGTGACGTCGCCCCAATCGGAAATCAGTTGCGCCTGATGCATGGACATCGGGCCGGTCGCGAGCACGCCGAGCGGCCCGGTGGAAACCTCGTAGCCGTGGCAATAGGGGCAATGCAGCACGGTTCTGCCCCATTGCTCGGCAAGCCCGGGAACCTCCGGCAGGATGTCGCGCACGCCGGTTGCCAGCACCAGTCGTGCGGCGCCGAATGTCTCGCCGCCATCGGTGGTGATTTCGAAATCGCTGCTGCTGTTGGCAAAGGCTTTGTCCGCCCGTGCGGTCACAAGCCTGGCCGTCGGGTAGGCAAGCAATTGCCGCCTTGCATCGTCTAGGATCGCTCCAGGCGTGCGCCCGTCCTGGCCGAGAAAGCCGTGCGAATGCGCGGCAAAGCGGTTGCGCGGCTGGCCGGCGTCGATCACCAGCACGGTGCGCCGCGCCCGCGCCGCCTGCATGGCGGCGGACAGGCCGGCGAAGCTGCCGCCGATAACGGCAAGATCATACTGCATGGCTGGATACTCCAACGAGGTCGAAACGACGGCGAAAATCGGCTGTCAGGTCGGCCAGCGTGATGCGGCTGAGCTTCTCCGCCAGCAGCTTCTCGGCCGCGATACGAAAATCGTCGAGCACGGCGATCACCGCTTGCTCGACGAGACAGCCCGGGCTTTCCGGTTCGGTGCTGAACGGCAGCAGCGTCTCGCCAAGGGCAAGGCTGATCTCGGAAAGTGAAATGTTCTCGGGCGCGCGCCCGAGCAGCCAGCCGCCGCCATGTCCGCGTGACGAGGTGACGATGCCGGCGTCACGCAAGCCTGCGATGGTCCGGCGCACCACCACCGGATTGGTATGGATGAAGGTGGCAAGCTGCTCGGAGGTCAGAGCCTGCTCGGGCTTCTCGGCCATGTGAACGAGGATGTGCAGAGTGGAGGACAGTCGGCTATTGCGTTTCATGTAACTTAGTTAGTTACGATTTATCGCAATGTCAAATGCGCCAGCGGCCTTGCGAGGTTGGCGGCAAGGCTAAACGGGTAAAGCGCGAAAACTCATCCTGAAGCAGGCGCCGCTGGGCTTGCCATCGAGGATATCGATGCGGCCGCCATGGAGATACATGATTTCCTGCACGAGATTGAGGCCGAGGCCGGCGCCATGATCCTGCGGGCGCAGCCGATAGAAGGGCTCGAAGATGCGCTCCCGCTCGCCCGGCGGGACGCCGTCGCCTTCGTCCCGGACCTCGATGATGGCGGGCGTTGTGACGCCGACGGTGATCTTGCCAGCGCGGCCGCCATGCTCGATGGCGTTCTGGACGATGTTGGTCACCGCGCGCTCGATGGCGGTGCGGTCTCCGGTGGCGAAAATCGTGTCCCGTTCCGGCTCGAACGACATTTCGTAACCGGCAGAAAACGCCATCGGCGCGAGGTCGACGATAACGCCGCGCGCGGTCGCCACGAGATCGACCGCTTCGAACGGCGACGTCTGCCGGTCGAGGCGCTGCAGGTCGAGCAACTGGTCGGTCAGCGTCGAAAGCCTGGCCGCGTCCTGCAGCAGCCGTGCCCGCTCCGGTGTCGCCGGCAGCGAGGCGAGGCGCGTGTTGAGGATGGCGACCGGTGTCCTGAGCTCATGGGCGGCGTCGGTGAGGAAGCGCTTGTGGCGCTCATAGCCCTTGTCCAGGCGCGCAAGGGCGGCATTCACGGCCTTGACCAGCGGCGTCACTTCCGCCGGCACGTCCTTGAGCGGCAGCTGCACGCCGCGCTGGTCGATGTCGATGCGCTCAGCCTCGGCCGCCGCATGGCCAAGGCCCGACAGAGCGCCACGCACCACCCATGGCGTCGCGAACAGCGTGGCCAGCGCCATCAGCCCGGCGAGCGGCAATATGCCCTGCAGGAAGAATTGCGGCGCCTGGCCGAGCAGACGCAGCAGCGAAAGCCCGCCCTTGGTGCCGCTGAAAATCTGGACGTTGCCGGCCATCGTGTCGGTCCAGCGGATCTTTCCCTCCGGCGGCGCGGCTTGTCCGATTGTATGGCCGATACGGGCGTCGCTGATCGTTTCCAGCAGTCCGCTGAAAGGCTGGAAGATGGGCGGCACGGTCCCCTCCTGCAGCCTTTGCCCCTGCTTGTCTCGAATGATGAACCAGAGGTCGGGAACACCCGACCGCAGCTTCGTCAGGTCCGAGGTCTCGCGCAGAACCAACTTGCCGCCGGCATCGCGTGTCACCGCATCCGCCAGCACGTCCATCGTGCCGTCCTCGTAATCGTGCGGGATAAGGCCGGTGGCCAGCATGGCGCCGAGAATGCCGACGATGATCAGGGTCAGCATGGCGCATTGCAGCAAGGCGATGCGCAGCACCAAGCTCCATTTCAGCGAATGCGGGCGCTTGAGGCTCATCGCTTGGCGCTCATGTCGTCTCGCGCAGGAGATAGCCGACGCCGCGAATGCCGTTGATCGTCACCCCGGCATTGGCATCGGCGAGCTTGCGGCGCAGGCGCGAGACGTGCGTGTCGAGCGCGTTGGACTGGATCTCGTCGTCGAGGCCGAACACCGCCTCCATCAGCGCCTCGCGCTGCACCATGCGGCCGGTGCGGCGCATCAGAGCCTCCAGCACAAGGAGTTCGCGGCGCGGCAGGCTGAGCGGTTCGGCGCGGATAGAGGCTTCGCGATGTCCGACGTCGAGCACCAGATCGCCGGCGCGGATGAACTGCGACTGCAGCGGCGCCGGGCGCCTGAGCAGCGCGCGCAACCGGGCAAGCAGTTCCTCAAACGCGAATGGCTTTGCCAGATAATCGTCCGCGCCCATGTCCAGCCCATCGACCTTGTCCGACGTGTCGCCTCTCGCCGTCAGCACCAGCACGGGCGAGGTGTTCCTGGCCGAACGCAGTCTCGGCACCAGCGACAGCCCGTCGCCATCCGGCAATTGGCGGTCGAGCAGGATGGCGTCATAGCTGTCGACGGCAACGAACCCCTCCGCCTCCAGCAACGTGCCGGCGTGATCGACCACCATATCGTGGCGCTTCAGCGCGGCACGAAGGGCCGAGACCATCTCGGGTTCGTCTTCGACCAGCAAGATACGCATCGACAATCCCTCAGAACATTGCGCCGGGCGCTACCGCGCCAACATTGCGTAAACATGGCAAAGCCGAAGGACTGCGGTCGACAGGCACTTTCTTGGCCTCAGCGAAATTGCGCAATGTCTATGCAACCCAATCGCGGCAAACAACCCGGGTCGGCACGAATCGCTCGCGCCGACGTGAAGGCGTCAGGCCCGAATATGCAACAGGTCGGGCCTGACGCTCGAAACCAATGGCGCTGAAACGAAACCACGTGGCCACACCAAACTGGTTGGCGTGATGTTGTCCGGGATTGAGGTTACGATGCCCGCAAATGATGCTCTGTCCTTTCTCATGGCGTGGACGGTCGCGCCGTTCAGGGTCGGCTCCGTCACGCCGTCCAGTTCCAGCCTGGCGGCATTGATGACCTGTGACATTGGACCCGAGACCGGGCCCGTGCTGGAACTCGGCCCAGGAACCGGGCCGTTCACGAGGGCGCTGCTGTCGCGCGGGGTGAAGGAGGAAGATTTGACGCTGATCGAATCCGATCCGGATTTCGCCGCACTGCTCATGCGTCGTTTTCCTGCTGCCCGGATTTTCGAAATGGACGCCGTCGGTCTGCGCCATCTCTCGCTCTTCCAACGGCCTGCGATTGGCGCCGCCGTCAGCGGCTTGCCTTTCCGGCTGATTTCGCCGCGCAGGACATTTGCCATTCTCGAAGCTGTTTTCGCCAACCTTCGCCCCGGCGCAGCGCTCTACCAGTTCACGCTCGGACGGCGCTGCCCATTCGACCAGTCGCTGCTCGACAGGCTCGATCTCGGGGTTACGCGGGTTGGCCATACCTTTCGCAACTTCCCGCCGGCGACGGTCTATCGCATCACCAGGCTCAACACGTCAGGAACCTACGACTGGCGCTTCGCATGACGGGACCATTGTCGGCCATTCTCGGCTTCGGCCTGTTCGGCGTCTTCTGCCTCGCCTTTACCGAGAAGATTCTGCCGATCCCGCCCTCGCATGTGCTGCTGCTGTTCCTCGGCATGACGGCGGCGCCTGACGATGGGACGCTGGCAATCCTGCTTGGCGTGACCACGCTGGCCTCAACGACAGGCTGTCTCGTCTGGTACACTGTCGGCCGCCGGATCGGAATCGATCGCGCCGACAGGCTGGTCGAGCGGTTCGGCAGATATGTCTTCTTGCGCCCCGAGACCTACCGCAAGCTTGGCCAGGCCTATCGCCGCAACCATGTCAGGGTTTCCCTGCTGGCGCAGTTCATTCCGACGGTGCGCAACTATTTGCCGATCGCGGCCGGCGCGCTCTGCCTGCCAGCCTTACCTTTCGTGGTCGCGACGCTAGCCGGAGCCACGCTCTGGAATGCCGGCTTTCTGCTTACAGGCTATGCGCTGCATGGCAGCGGCCAGAGCCCGCTCGCCGTCGGCTTTCGCATCATCGCTATTGTCGTGGCGCTGGAAACGGCATTCATGCTTGCCTTGCGCTACGGCCCGGCATGCTGGCGGCGCATCCGGCCGATGCTCGGCTGAGCCACGGCCAGACATCCAGCCATGGGACATCCAGCCATGGGATAAGAGTCGCCATCGGCTTTTCTTCGCGGTTGCGGCGGTGTTTAGTCCGGCCATGGCCTTCACCATCCGGCAGTTGCAGTTCTTCATCGCCGTCGCCGAGCAAGGCACGGTATCGCGCGCGGCGCAAAACCTCTCCATCTCGCAATCGTCGGTCACCGAGGCGATCAAGGAACTTGAAAGCGATCTTGGCGTCGAACTGTTCGAACGCCATCCGCGCGGCCTCAACATCACCCACAAGGGTCACCAGTTCCTGCGCCACGCGACAAAGATTCTCGCCGATGTGTCCGACGCCCGCCGTTCTTTTTCCGGCGAGCAGGCCGTGGCGGGCGGGCGGCTGCAACTGGGCGTCACCTCGCTGGTCGCCGGCTATGTGCTGTCGGACCTGCTTTCACGCTACCGCCGCGCCTATCCCGGCGTCGAGGTCTCGGCCATCGAGGACAATGGCGACTACCTCGAACATCTCCTGATCGGCGGCAAGCTGGACATTGCCGTCATGGTCACCTCCAATTTGCGCGACCGCACTGCACTGCAATCGGAAATCCTCGAAGTCTCGGCCTACCGGCTGTGGCTGCCGCTCGGCCATCCCCTGGCTGGCGCCGACATTATCGGCATCGGCGATATCGCCTCCGAACCGCTGATCATGCTGACCGTTGACGAGATCGAGGAAAACACCGGCAAGCTGCTGACGGCGATCGGCGCCAGGCCGCATGTCGCCTTCCGCACCCGTTCCGTGGAGGCCGTTCGCAGCCTCGTCGCCACCGGGGCCGGCGTGGCGCTGCTGCCTGACCTCGTCTACCGCCCCTGGTCGCTGGAGGGCGACCGCATCGAATCGCGCGACATTTCCGGTTCCTTGCCGGTGGTGCAGGTTGGCATGGTCTGGCGGCGGGGATCTGGCTTGGCCGCCGCGGCGCGCGATTTTGTGGGTCTTGCCCAGTCGCAGCGGACGGTGCGCCGCTAGTGTGGTCTGCTCCCGGCGACGCCGCCAGTCTTGCGCTTGCGCTTTGTGGCGGGAACCGGCTCCGCTTTGAAAGGCCCGAGCGGAGCAACCTCGAAGCGGCCGGCGCTGGCAAGCCTGACGGCGCGGCGAAACGTCGGACACTCCATCGGCCGAGCGGCGGGGCATCGGGCGGCGTGACGCAAAGCCTCCCGGATCGCGGTCAGGCGCTGGATGGTGTGGTCCAGTTCGTTGGCCTTCGCATCCAGGCGCGCCCGATCCATTTTCGGCAGGCCGCCGGGCGTCAGCATCGCGGAAATCTCGTCCAGTGCGAATCCGCCGGCGCGTCCAAGCCCAATCAAGGCGAGCCGTTCCAGGACAGCCGGATCGAACAAGCGGCGCAGGCCGCGACGGCCGATCGAAGCGATTAGGCCCTTCTCCTCGTAGTAACGAAGTGTCGATGCGGGTACGCCGGTGCGGCGCGACACTTCGGCAATGTCCATATCTTTCATGCTTGACCTCAAGTCGGCTTGAACTCGTAAAGTGATGGCGACGATTGGTGAGAGCAACAGAAAAGTGAGGTCCGTTATGTCGCGATCCGCACAGCCAAATACACGGCAAGCCGCGCTCTGGAACGACGCCAGCGGAAAGGCCTGGGTCGAAATGCAGCCGATCCTTGACGAGATTCTGGCGCCGTTCGAGCGGCTGGTAGTCGATGCCGGCTATCCCGGGGAAGGGGGCAACGTCCTGGACATCGGCTGCGGTGCCGGCGCGACAACTCTGGCGATGGCGCGCCGCGTCGGCAACAACGGACGTTGTGTCGGGCTGGACATTTCGCAGCCGCTTGTCGCTCTGGCGACAGAACGCACGCAGGCGGAAGAGGTGGCAAACGCAAGTTTTGAAGTGGGCGATGCCCAGACGTATGCGTTCGAATCAGGTGGCTTCGACGCTGTTGTCTCGCGCTTTGGCATCATGTTCTTCGATGATCCCGTGGCCGCGTTCTCCAACATAAGACAGGCAGCGAGGCGCGGTGGCAAACTCGCCTTTGTTGCCTGGCGCAGTCCGGCGGAGAATGATTTCATGACGACCGCCGCGCGAGCGGCTGCGCCTTTCCTGCCGACCGCACCCGCGCCAGACCCCGATGCGCCGGGGCAGTTTGCCTTTGCCGACGGCGCCAAGGTGAAGCGGATACTTGAAGCGAGCGGCTGGTCGTCAATCGACGTCAGACAGGCGAACTTACCATGTAAGATCGCCGAAGGGGATCTGATGATGTATGCCACCCGGCTAGGGCCGCTCGCCGCCGCGCTGCGCGAGGTCGACCAGGCGACGGCCGAAAAAATTATCACGGTGTTGCCTGCTGCCTTCGCCCCTTTCGTAAAGGATGGTCAGGCTCGTTTCAACGCCGCCTGCTGGCTGGTGACGGCGCTGGCCTGAGGGAGTATATCGGAAAAACCGATATCGGCCTTCTGATAAATGAATTTGCGAAACCGGGATTTTCAAAGCACCTTCCGTTGGAAGGACCAAAGCTGCCATCAGAGTGGCGTCAAGTCCAACGGACGAGCTGACAAGTTTTTCAGTCCGCGCGTGATCTGGCGACAACCGGAGCGGTTTCAGGATCACGTGCCAAAATGGGAGATCGATAATGCATTCATTCCTGAAGTCGTGCACTGCCTTGACGGTCGCGCTGACCTTCTCCGGTCAGGCCATCGCCCAGGTGAAGGAACTCGGCAAGGGCGAAGGTCAGGTCAACATCGTCGCCTGGCCGGGCTACATCGAGCGCGGCGAGACCGACAAGGGCTATGACTGGGTGAGCGCCTTCGAGAAGGAGAGCGGTTGCAAGGTCAACGTCAAGACCGCCAACACTTCGGATGAAATGGTCTCGCTGATGAACGAGGGCGGCTTCGACCTCGTCACGGCTTCGGGCGATGCCTCGCTGCGGCTCGTCGCCGGCAAGCGCGTGCAGCCGATCAACACCGATCTCATCCCGAGTTGGAAGACGGTGGACGACCGGCTGAAGGACGCGCCCTGGTTCACCGTCGACAAGGTGCACTACGGCGTCCCCTATCAGTGGGGTCCCAACATCCTGATGTACAACACCGAGGTCTTCAAGGAAGCACCGAAGAGCTGGAACGTCGTCTTCGAGGAGATGAAGCTGCCGGATGGCAAGTCCAACAAAGGCCGCGTCCAGGCCTATGACGGACCGATCCATATAGCGGACGCCGCCAATTATTTGATGTTCCACAAGCCGGAACTCGGCATCAAGGATCCCTACGAATTGAACGAGGACCAGTACAAGGCGGCGCTCGAATTGCTGCGCGTCCAGCGCACGCTGGTTGGCCGCTACTGGCACGACGCCGCCATCCAGGTCGACGATTTCCAGAACGAAGGCGTCGTTGCATCAGGCTCGTGGCCGTACCAGGTCAACACGCTGGTCGCCGCCAAGAAGCCGGTCGCCTCGACCGTGCCGGAAGAAGGCGTCACCGGCTGGGCCGACACCACCATGATGGAAGCCGACGCCGCTCACCCGAACTGCGCCTATATGTGGCTCGAGCATTCGCTGGCGCCGAAGGTGCAGGGCGATGTCTCCGCCTGGTTCGGCTCGCTGCCGGTCGTGCCGGCCGCCTGCAAGGGCAACGAGCTGCTCGGCGAGGAAGGCTGCAAGACCAACGGCTACGACAATTTCGACAAGATCAAGTTCTGGAAGACGCCGGTTTCCAAATGCGCCACGCAGAACGACCAGTGCGTGCCCTATTATCGCTGGGTATCGGACTATATCGGCGTCATCGGCGGACGGTAATCGCGCTTTGCTGAGAGCTTGGCGCTGCCCCTCATTGTCCTGCCGGACATTTCTCCCCGTATAGAGACGGGGAGAAAGACGCTGTTATCAATGGTTTCGCCAACTACCAACGTTGCAGAATAAGCGCCAATATCGCGACCAGCTTCCTTCTCCCCGTCACTATACGGGGAGAAGGTGCCGGCAGGCGGATGAGGGGCAGCGCAGACGCTTCAATTGAAGAGCCTGGGACATTGCAGGACACCCCATGATATCAGCCGTTTCCTTTCAAAAAGCCTCGCGCCATTTCGGCAGCGTTCGCGCTGTCGACGCTGTCGATCTCGACATCGCGCCAGGCGAATTCTTCGCCATGCTCGGGCCGTCCGGTTCGGGCAAGACCACGTGCCTGCGTCTTATCGCCGGCTTCGAGCAGCCGACGGCGGGTTCGATCTCGATCTTCGGCGAGCGGGCCGAGGGCGTGCCGCCCTACCGCCGCAACGTCAACACCGTGTTCCAGGACTACGCGCTGTTCCCGCATCTCAACTTGCTCGACAACGTCGCCTACGGGCTGATGGTCAAGCGTGTCGGCAAGGCCGAGCGGCACAAGGCGGCGGAAGAAGCGCTGTCGCTGGTGCGGCTGCCCGGCTATGGCGCGCGCCGGCCCGGCCAGCTTTCCGGGGGTCAGCGCCAGCGTGTCGCGCTCGCCCGTGCCCTGGTCAACCAGCCCAAGGTGCTGCTGCTCGACGAGCCGCTCGGCGCGCTCGACCTCAAGCTGCGCGAAAACATGCAGGAAGAGCTGAAATCGCTGCAGAAGGCGCTCGGCATCACCTTCGTCTTCGTCACTCACGACCAGGGCGAGGCGCTGTCGATGGCCGATCGCGTCGCCGTCTTCAACGATGGCAGGATCATGCAGATCGGCACGCCCGAGGATATCTACCAGCGGCCGAGCACGCGTTTCGTCGCCGATTTCGTCGGCTCCTCCAACGTGCTGCCGCCCGATTTCGTGCAGCGCTATTGCGGCCAGCGCCGCTGGGGCAGCCTGCGCCCTGAATCCATTCGTGTCGGCCGCGCGGCGAGCGGCGAAGGCGTCGCCGCGCGCCTCGTCTCGACCAACTATCTCGGCGCCACGACAAGGCTGGCGCTCGATGCCGACGGGTTGAAACTGCACGCCGTGGTGCCTGCGGGAACGCCCCTGCCGGCCGAAGGTGAGGCGGTCATGCTCACCTTCAACCGCGAGCATCTGCACCTGATGGACGAGCCGGTATGAGCCTCGACGCTACCATGCCGCGTGCCACGGCGCCCGCCATCCTGCCCGGCAGCGGCGGCATGCGCGGTGCGCTCTCAGACCTCTTCTGGCGCCGGCCAAAAGTCCTGCTGCTGCTGATGCTAGTTCCGCCAGTGCTGTGGCTCGGCATCGTCTATATCGGCTCGTTGTTCGCGCTGCTGGCCCAGAGTTTTTTCTCGATCGATGAGTTCTCGGGCCTGATCAATCGCCAATTCACGCTGAAGACCTATGGCGACCTGCTCCAGGCCGCCAATCTCGACATCATCCTGCGTACGGTGACGATGGCCGCACTGGTCACGCTTGCCTCCGCCATAATCGCTTTCCCGATCGCCTACTATGCGGCGCGCTATGCGCGCGGCCGCTGGAAGGCGCTGTTCTATCTCGGGGTCATGCTGCCGCTGTGGTCGAGCTATCTGGTCAAGATCTATGCCTGGAAGCTGATCCTGGCCAAGGAAGGCATCCTCACCTGGCTGCTCGCCAAGCTCAACCTGTTGTGGCTGCTCGACGCCTGGCTGTCGCTGCCGGTGGTCGGCGGCAATTCGCTGTCGGTGTCGTTCACCGGCACTTTCATCGTGTTCGTGTATGTCTGGCTGCCGTTCATGATCCTCCCCGTTCAGGCAGCCCTGGAGCGGGTGCCTGGCAATCTGGTCGAGGCCTCGTCCGATCTCGGTGCTTCGTCGGGGCAGACATTCCGCAACGTCTTGTTCCCGCTGGCGCTGCCCGGCATCGTCGCCGGTTCGATCTTCACCTTTTCGCTGACATTGGGCGACTACATCATCCCGCAGATCATCGGCACCTCGCGCCTCTTCATCGGCCAGGCCGTCTATTCGCAGCAAGGCACCGCCGGCAACATACCGCTCGCCGCCGCCTTCACCGTGGTGCCCATCGTCATCATGGGTTTCTACCTCTGGGGCGCCAAGCGCATGGGGGCTTTCGATGCGCTCTGACCGTGGTCAATCCGCTCCCCTCGGCCTGAAGATCGCCGCCGCCAGCGGCCTGCTCTTCCTGCATCTGCCGATCCTGCTGATCTTCGTCTATGCCTTCACCACCGAGGAGAAGAGCTTCGTCTGGCCGCCGCCCGGGCTGACCACGCAATGGTTCGCCGTCACCTGGAACCGGCCCGATGTCTGGGAAGCGCTGTCGCTGTCGGTGCGCGTCGCCGCCATCTCGACCGCGATCGCGCTGCTGCTCGGCACGCTCTGCGCCGCAGCTGTGTCACGGACGAAATTCTTCGGCCGCGAGACCATCTCGCTGCTGGTCATCCTGCCCATCGCGCTGCCCGGGATCATCACCGGCATCGCGCTGCGCTCGGCCTTTTCGCTGGCCGAAATCCCGTTCTCGTTCTGGACGATCGTGCTCGGCCACGCCACTTTCTGCGTGGTCGTCGTCTACAACAACGCGGTCGCTCGTTTCCGCCGCACCTCCGGTTCGATGATCGAGGCCTCGATGGATCTCGGCGCCGATGGCTTCCAGACCTTTCGCCATGTCCTGCTGCCCAACATCGCCACCGCACTGCTCGCAGGCGGCATGCTGGCCTTCGCCCTCTCGTTCGATGAGGTCATCGTCACCACCTTCACCGCCGGCCAGCAGCAGACCGTGCCGATCTGGATGCTGGAGGAACTGATCCGCCCGCGCCAGCGCCCGGTCACCAATGTCGTGGCCATGGTGGTCGTGCTGGTGACGCTGCTGCCGATCCTGTTTGCCTATTACCTGACCCGCGACGGTGACCAGATCGCCGGTTCGGGCAAATGAAAGTAGTGAGTAGTGAGTAGTGAGTAGATTTGGTCCGCTCTTTAACTACTCACTACTCACTAATTACCCCATTCGCTTCTGCCCCAAGGAGACACCATGGACACCCAGATGCTGATCGGCTCGAAATTCGAGAAGGGCACCGAGACCGAGGAGCCGATCCTCAATCCGAAGACCGGGGCGACCATCCTCAATCTGCCCGAGGCCAGCCAGGCACAGATCGAGGCGGCGGTGAGCGCCGCCGAAAAGGCGTTCGCCTTGTGGTCGCGCACCACGCCGGCACAGCGCTCCGGCTACCTCCTGAAGATCGCCGACCGCATCGAGACCGAGGCGCAGGAGTTCGCGACGCTGGAGGCGTTGAATTGCGGCAAGCCGATCAATGCGGTGCTCAATGACGAAATCCCGGCCATCGTCGACTGCTACCGCTTCTTCGCCGGGGCGGTGCGCTCTATGCCAGGTGTGGTAGCGGGCGAATATCTGCCCGGCCACACTTCGATGGTCCGGCGCGACCCGATCGGTATCGTCGCCTCGATCGCGCCATGGAACTATCCGCTGATGATGATGGCCTGGAAGCTGGCGCCGGCAATCGCCGGCGGCAACACGGTGGTTTTCAAGCCGTCGGAGCAGACGCCGTTGACGGCGCTGAAGCTGGCGACGATCCTGGCCGATGTCCTGCCCGAGGGCGTCGTTAATGTCGTGCTTGGCCGGGGCGACAGCGTCGGCAACACGCTGATCAATCACCCCAGGGTCAACATGATCTCGATCACCGGCGACGTCGCCACCGGCAAGAAGGTGCTGCAGGCCGCCGCCAAATCGGTCAAGCGCACGCATCTGGAACTCGGCGGCAAAGCGCCGGTCATCGTCTTTGACGACGCCGACCTTGGCGCCGTCGTCAAAGGCCTGCGCGCCTTCGGTTACTACAATGCCGGCCAGGACTGCACCGCCGCCTGCCGCATCTATGCCGGCAAGAAGATCTACGACAAGCTTGTCGCCGATCTCTCCACCGCCGTCTCGACGATCAAATACAATCTATCAGACGACACCGAGAACGAGATCGGGCCGCTGATCTCGCGACGCCAGCGCGACCGCGTCTCGAGCTTCGTGGAACGTGCTTCGGAGCTGAAGCACATCGAGATCACCACCGGCGGCAAGCCGGGCGAGGGCACCGGCTTCTACTACCAGCCGACTGTCGTCGCCGGCGCGCTGCAGGAGGATGAGATCGTGCGCCGCGAAGTGTTCGGCCCCGTCGTTTCGATAACCCGCTTCACGGAAGTGGACGAGGCGGTGGCCTGGGCCAACGACAGCGATTACGGCCTGGCGTCATCCGTGTGGACCAAGGATGTTTCGCGCGCCATGGCGACCGCCGCGCGGCTGCAATATGGCTGCACCTGGATCAACACCCATTTCATGCTGACCAACGAGATGCCGCATGGCGGCCTGAAACAATCCGGCTACGGCAAGGACATGTCGCTCTATGCGCTGGAGGATTATACCGCCGTGCGCCATGTGATGGTTGCGCATGGGTGAGGAGCGGTCGCCGCTGGCGATCAATCGACAACGATTTGTCGATCGAAGCGACGAACGCCCGGAGCCATAGCGAAGGGCCGGGCGCCGGATCAGGGGCAGCGCAAGCTTCTACGATGCCGGCGCTGCCCTCATTTGCCTGCGGCATCTCCTCCCGTGAACGGGAGAAGAACTCCGGCCGCTACTCCACGATGCGATAGATGTTCCACAGGCTGGTGCCCGACACGACATAGGGCTCCATCTCCTTGCCCCATTTGGCGTGCGCGTCGATCTTGCCGATCTTGGCGAACATCGCCTCCAACTGGGCCAGGCTTTCGACCTGGTGATGCGACTCGACCGTCGCTTCACGGGCGCCGATCGATCCGGTCATGATCTGGAATTTGAGCTCGGTGAGGCCGACCTGCGAGCCGATCTCGCGTTCCCATTTCCGCATCAGCTCGAGCACCGTCTGCTTGTGCCCGAACTTGGCATCGATCTGCCATCTGGCGCTGAACATGTTGGTTCTCCTCCATCACTTGCGGCTCAGGCCGCGGGTTGATCTACTCGTCCCAGGCCTGCACGACGGTTTGGCGCGCGATCAGGCCGTTCTTCAGCTCCAGCATTGCCGCGCAGAACACCTTGGTGCCGTCCGGGTAGGCGCATGCCTGGGTGAATGCCAGGCTGTCGCCGTGGGCGATGGTGGTGTCGACCTTGTGGGTCATCGCCCGGCTGCAGATGTCGTCCCAGAACGTCGTGATCGCCGCGCGCCCGCGGATTTCGCGCGGCTTGCTCGGCGGATTGTTGCGGTCGATCACCCGCACCAGCGCATCATCGGCATAGAAGCTCGACAGCATCTTGCCGTCACGGCCTTCGATCGCTTTCTTGATCGCCGCGCCATCCACGGCTTGGGTCTTGGTCAGCATTTTATCCTCCCTATGCCCGTCTTCAAGATCGGGCGTTTGACGTTTGAGGTGTCGCCCGGCGCTCGCCGACGGGCGGTGTCTTTCACTGTGACTTGGCCTTAACTGCCGCAAACACGCCGTCGGTCTGCTTCTTGAAGGTGGCCAGATCGACCTGGCTGCCGTTGAGGATCGTCGACCAGTGGCGCACGATCGCGGCCATCGCGATCGTCTCCTTGATCTCTTCGTCCGATGCGCCGTTGAGCTTGGCCGCCTCGGTGTGGAAATAGATGCAATACTGGCACGGGATCTGCGACGCGACCGCCAGCCCCATCAGCTCCTTGGTCTTGCCGTCGAGCGCGGTCTTGGGATTGAGCTGGACGCCCTTGATCTCGGCCCAGGCGCCGGCGATGGCGACGTCAGGCAGTGTCTTGAACATATCCGGCACCGAGCCGAGCGTCGCCTCGATGTCCTTGTAGGCTGTCGCCGCCGACGCATCCTCGGCTTTCGCCGGAGTGATCGTGAACAGCGCGCCAATGCCCGCCGCGATCACGAGTGACCTGACATTCAGTTTTGACTTGGGCATTTCATCCTCCGTTCGCAGCGCCTTTCCGGCGATATCCGCCTTGGCCTGCATGGGGGAATTGATAGCGCCTATGGCAGTGTGCCTGCTTCGCCCGAAAGCGCCATGGCTCTCATGGCCCGTCCGGGCCAGTCTGCCTGGCGGAAAATGCCGCCGCGGCCGCTCGCGACGGCAGGTCGAGCT
This sequence comes from Mesorhizobium sp. CO1-1-11, assembly GCF_020164995.1. Lineage (NCBI taxonomy): Bacteria > Pseudomonadati > Pseudomonadota > Alphaproteobacteria > Hyphomicrobiales > Phyllobacteriaceae > Mesorhizobium > Mesorhizobium sp. CO1-1-11. The sequence continues at coordinate 31,856 of NZ_JAIUHE010000007.1, read as the reverse complement.
TCAGCAGTATGTTGGCGACGTGGCGCTTGACCGTGTGCTCGCTCAGCCTGAGTTCGGCGGCGATTGCCGCATTGCTCTTGCCGTCGGCGATCAAATTCACGACTTCGCTCTCGCGCGCGGTCAGGCAAGCCGGTTCGGCCGCTTTGGTCTTGGGCCGGCAGGCCGGCTCCAGGTGCTGTTCGGACATCGCAAGCACAAACGCCAGCGGCTCGTCCAGCTCGTCGATGCCCACACGCCCGCGATCGACGAAATGAAGACCCGAGCCGACGGCCAGATCGGCGACCAGCCTCGACGCCAATATCTCGCCGCGCCCGGCGTGAGCGGCGAGTTGTATCGTCACGCGGCCCGTCAATCCTGCAGGACCCCCCCGCGACTCGATCTCGCCGACATGCGCCCCTTGCGCGCTTGCCACCCCGATTTGCTGCGCCGCGTCCCGCAACGCCGCCGCGCAACGCAAGGCACGCCCAGGGCCGTCGAAGCGCGAAATCATCATCTCGGAGTGCATGTCCGCGCAGCGCCCGCCATGGCGCGTCACAAGGGTCCGCCATGTCTCATGGAAATGCTGGCTGCGTTCACTCCACATCCGGTCTCCGAGGCGGGCCGTGTCGTAGATCCGAGTCACGAGAAGCGCAGCCAGAACGCGTTCGGCTTCCACCACGGCGCGCTCGCCGGTCAGGAACTCCTCGATCAGGTCGGCGACCCGGTCGACATCGCCGGTCCAGATCGGATGGTCGCGCCCCGGGATTTCGACCAGCCGCGCGTTGGGGATCTTCCTGGCCAGAAAGCGGCTGGCGTCGGGGTCGACCCGCACATCGTTGCGACGATGGATCAGCAGCGTCGGCGCGCCGATTGCCGCCAGGACGCCGCGTACATCGATCCCCGCGTTCATCCGCGCCAGCGTCGCCGCCGCGGTAGGGCTTGCCGACAGCCGCTCGAAGCGCGCCCACCAGGTTGAAAAGCGGGTATCGTCGACCCTGCCCGGTGCGAAATTGGGCAAGGTGGCGCCTGTGCCCCAGGCCGTCTCGGCCGTCGCGATGAAGGCTTCCAGACGCTCCGGCGGCATCACCCATTTGTGGAAATGCGCGTAGCCGCCATAGAGCGCCAGTGCCCGCGTCCGCTCTGGATAGGTGGCGGCGAACAGCATCGCCAGCGGCGCGCCTTCCGAAGCGCCAAGGATCGACGCGCGGCCGCTGCCGACCGCATCCATCACCGCGCGCACATCATCCATGCGGGTCTCGAGGCTGGGCAGGTGATGGACATCGACGCGGTCGGAAAGACCCGTGCCGCGCTTGTCGAACAGGATCAGCCGTGAGAAGGCCGAAAGCCGCCTCAGGAGCCTGGTATAGCCCTCGTCTTCCCAGTGCAGGTCGAGGTTGGAGATGAAGCCGGGGACGAAGACGAGGTCGAACGACCCCTGGCCGACCACCTGATAGGCGATCCGCACCTCGCCGCTAAGGGCGTATCGGGTCTCGATCGGCCTCACGAGGGTGTCCGCCCGGCCTGACGATTTCTGATCGCCAACCATAGCAGAGCCGCGCCGGTTGCGGCAGCTTATATTTTAGCGGAAATGAATGTAGCCGGCGGCCGACGCGGTTACTTTTGCGACGCGGCGACGTCGCCAGGCGAGGCCGCGAGGCCGAGCTTGAGATCGGCCTCCGCCGGCGTGATCGGCCGTTTGATCCTGGCCGAAGCGACCACGACCAGTTCGTCGAAGCCTTCACCGCCGCTGTCCAGCATCTCGAAGAACTGGCGCCGCATTCTCGGCTCCCAGAACTTGTTGATATGCTCGGCGACGCCGGCAACGCCTTCCTCGCGTGGCCTGGAGTGGAAAAAGGCGGCGATCTGGTTGGCCATGCGCACCAGCTTTTCCCCCGTGCTCATGATGTGCTCTTCGTCATGCGACATGCTGGGCAACTCCCGAAATCACCCGGTCGGGGTGGGTAAAAACATCGAAATCGTCGCCACGCACCAGCGCCACCAGCGTCATGCCGGCCTCTTCCGCGGTGCGGATGGCAAGGGCCGTCGGCGCCGAGACGGCGATGATGAAGGCTGAACCGATCGCCGCCGTCTTCTGCACCATCTCGACCGAAACACGGCTGGTCACCACGACGGCGCCCGATGCGCCATCGATATTGGCCTTGGCCAGCGCGCCGGCCAGCTTGTCCAGCGCATTGTGGCGGCCGACATCCTCGCGCGCCATGACGACGCCCTTGCCAGGGACGTAGAAGCCGGCGGCGTGCACGGCGCCAGTCTCTGTGTGCAGCGGCTGCACCTTCGACAGCAGCTTGACCGAGCGGGTGATATCGTCGGCCTCAAGCGTAAGCTTCGACGCACCGACCGGATCGACCGAGCGCATTGCTTCCTCGATGGATTCGATGCCGCAGAGCCCGCAGCCGACCGGCCCGGCAAGCCGCCGCCGGCGAGCCTCGAAGCGCGTATTGGCCTGGTCCTTCAGCCGGATCTGGATGTCGATGCCGGCGCCATGATCCTCGACCTCGATGGCTTCGATCTCATCAGGCGCAGCGATGATGCCTTCGGTGAGCGAGAAGCCGAGCGCGAAATCCTCGAAATCGGCGGGGCTCGCCATCATCACCGCATGCGTGGTGCCGGCGAAGGAGAACGCCACTGGCGTCTCCTCCGGCACCATGCGGTTGGCCGCAGCCGTGCCGCTGGCGCGGTGCGCCAGTCGCGATATCTGCGTCGTCGCTTTGCGGCGCGGGGCCAAAACTACTCCGCCGCCTGCAGCGGAGCGATGCGACGGCTCTGCTTGGCCTGCTCGTCATAGTCGCGCTGCCATTCCGACGGGCCGTTGGAAGCGCCGACCTGCACCGCGGTCACCTTGTATTCCGGACAATTGGTCGCCCAGTCGGAGAAGTCGGTGGTGATGACGTTGGCCTGCGTGTCGGGATGGTGGAAGGTGGTGTAGACCACGCCCGGCGACACCCGGTCGGTGATCAGCGCGCGCAGCGTCGTCTCGCCCGAACGGCTGGTCAGCCGGACCCAGTCGCCATCGCGCAGGCCACGATTTTCTGCGTCGTGCGGATGGATTTCCAGCCGGTCCTCGGAGTGCCACATGACATTTTCGGTGCGCCGCGTCTGCGCGCCGACATTGTACTGCGACAGGATACGGCCGGTGGTCAGCAGCAGCGGGAAGCGCGGTCCGGTTCTTTCGTCCGTCGCCACATATTCGGTGCGGATGAACTTGCCCTTGCCGCGCACGAAGCCATCGACATGCATGATCGGGGTGCCAAGCGGCGCCTTGTCGTTGCAGGGCCATTGCACGGAGCCGACCCGGTCGAGCAGGTCGAAAGAAACGTTGGCGAAGCTTGGCGTCGTCTTGGCGATTTCGTCCATGATTTCGGACGGATGGGTATAGTTCCAGTCGAGGCCGATCGCACGGGCGAGTTCCTGCGTCGCCTCCCAATCCGCGTAGCGCGCCTTCGGTTCCAGCACCTTGCGCACCATATTGATGCGGCGTTCGGCATTGGTGAAGGTGCCGTCCTTCTCGAGGAAGGTCGAGCCCGGCAGGAAGACATGCGCGTAGTTCGCCGTCTCGTTGAGGAAGAGGTCGTGCACGACCACGCATTCCATCGCGGCCAAGCCGGCGGCGACATGCTTGGTGTCGGGATCGGACTGCAGGATGTCCTCGCCCTGGATGTAGATGCCCTTGAACGAGCCGTCGACGGCGGCATCCAGCATGTTGGGAATGCGCAGGCCGGGTTCGTCGTCGAGCTTCACGCCCCAGAGGCTTTCGTAGATGTCGCGCACCGCGTCACCCGAAATGTGCCGGTAGCCCGGCAACTCATGCGGGAACGAGCCCATGTCGCAGGAGCCCTGCACATTGTTCTGGCCGCGCAGCGGGTTCACGCCGACGCCAGGCCGGCCGATATTGCCGGTGGCCATTGCGAGGTTGGCGATCGCCATCACCGTGGTCGAGCCCTGGCTGTGCTCGGTGACGCCGAGGCCGTAATAGATCGCGCCATTGCCGCCCTTGGCGTAGAGACGGGCGGCACCGCGGATCAACTCCGGATCGACGCCGGACAGCTTGCCGACGATTTCGGGGCTGTTTTCCGGCAGGGCAACGAAGGACGCCCAGTCCTGGAACTCCGCCCAGTCGCAGCGCTCGCGGATGAAGGCTTCGTCGAAAAGGCCCTCGGTGACGATGACATGCGCCAGCGAGGTCAGCACGGCGACATTGGTGCCGGGCTTCAGCGGCAAATGGTAGTCGGCTTCGACATGGGCCGACTTGACCATCTCGGTGCGGCGCGGGTCGAGCACGATCAGCTTGGCGCCCTGACGCAGCCGCTTCTTCAGCCGCGAGGCGAACACCGGGTGCGCGGAAGCCGGATTGGCGCCGATGATGACGGCGACGTCGGTGAATTCGACGGAATCGAAGTCCTGCGTGCCGGCCGAGGTGCCGTAGGTCTGGCCGAGCCCATAGCCGGTCGGCGAATGGCAGACACGCGCGCAGGTGTCGACATTATTGTTGCGGAAGCCTTGGCGAACCAGCTTCTGGACGAGGTAGGTCTCCTCATTCGTGCAGCGCGAGGAGGTGATGCCGCCGATCGCGGTGCGGCCGTACTGGTACTGGATGCGGCGGAATTCCTTGGCCGTATGGGCGATCGCCTCTTCCCAGCTCACTTCGCGCCACGGATCGCTGACCTTTTCGCGGATCATCGGCGACAGGATGCGGTCCTTGTGGGTGGCATAACCGTAAGCGAAGCGGCCCTTCACGCAGGAATGGCCATGGTTGGCCATGCCCTCCTTGTAGGGCATCATGCGGATGACTTCGTCGCCCTTCACTTCGGCCTTGAACGAGCAGCCGACGCCGCAATAGGCGCAGGTGGTCACGGCCGAGCGCTCCGGCAGGCCCTTTTCGAGCACGGTCTTCTCGCGCAGCGCATCGGTCGGACAGGCCTGCACGCAGGCACCGCAGGACACGCATTCGGAGGCAATGAAGTCCTCGTGCATGCCGGCGACCATGCGCGATTCGAAGCCGCGGCCCTCGATGGTCAGCGCGAAAGTGCCTTGCACCTCCTCGCAGGCGCGCACGCAGCGCGAGCAGACGATGCACTGCGCCGGATCATAGGTGAAATAGGGGTTGGACTCATCACGGGCGATGTAGTCGACCGCGAGCGAGCCATGGCCCGGCGCGACGCCATTTTCTTCCTTGACGTGGTTGCGGCCCTCAACGCCGTAGCGATTTTCGGTCAGGCCGACAGACTTCGCCACCACATCGAACTCGCTGGCGCCAGTTCCGGCCTTCTCGTGCCAGCCGGTCGGATGGTCGGAGACGTAGAGTTCCATGACGCCCCGGCGGATGGCGTCGAGCCTGTCCGACTGCGTGCGCACCACCATGCCTTCGCCGACAGGCGTCGTGCAGGAAGCCGGCGTACCGCCGCGCCCGTCGATTTCGACGAGGCAGACGCGGCAGGAACCGAAGGAGTCCAGCATGTCGGTGGCGCAGAGCTTGGGGATCTCCACCCCGCCTTCCATCGCCGCACGCATGATCGACGTGCCTTCAGGCACGCTGATGCTGCGGCCATCGACGGTCAGCGTGACCTGTTTTTGCGCCTTCGACTCCGGAGTTCCGTAGTCAATCTCTTCGATCAGCGTTGGGAAGTCGGCCTTGATGTTCATCTGCCAGCTCCTATTCAGCAGCCACGCGCGCTGGCGCGGGCTTGAAATCCTCGGGGAAATGGGTGATCGAGCTCATCACCGGGTAGGGCGTGAAGCCGCCCAGCGCGCAGAGCGAACCGAACTTCATCGTGTTGCAGAGGTCGGTAACCAGAGCGAGGTTCTTTTCCGGCTCGATTCCGGCGGCGAGCCTGTCGATGGTTTCCACGCCCCGCGTCGAGCCGATGCGGCAAGGAGTGCACTTGCCGCAGCTTTCGATGGCGCAGAACTCCATGGCGAAGCGTGCCTGCTTCAGCATGTCGGCGGTATCGTCGAAAACCGTGATGCCGGCATGGCCGATCAGCCCATCGCGCTTGGCGAATTCCTCGTAGTCGAACGGCGTGTCGAACAGTGCGCGCGGGAAGTAGGCGCCGAGCGGTCCGCCAACCTGCACCGCCTTCACTGGGCGCCCGGTGGACGTGCCGCCGCCGATCTCGTCGACGATCTCGCCCAGCGTCAGGCCGAAAGCGGTTTCGAACAGGCCGCCTTGCTTGACGTTGCCGGCGATCTGGATCGGGATCGTGCCGCGCGAGCGGCCCATGCCAAAATCCTTGTAGAAGGCGGCGCCCTTGTCCATGATGATGGGTACGGAAGCCAGCGAAATGACGTTGTTGATCACCGTCGGCTTGCCGAACAAACCCTGTATCGCGGGCAGCGGCGGCTTGGCGCGCACCACGCCGCGCTTGCCTTCCAGGCTGTTCAAGAGCGAGGTTTCCTCGCCGCAGACATAGGCGCCGGCACCGACGCGGATTTCCATGTCGAAGGCGTTGGGCGAACCCAGCACATTGACGCCGAGCACACCGGCCTTGCGGGCGATCTCGACGGCCTTGTTCATGACAGCCACCGCGTGCGGATATTCCGAGCGGATATAGACGAAACCCTTGGTCGCGCCGGTGGCGATGCCAGCGATGGTCATGCCTTCGATGAGCACGAAGGGGTCGCCCTCCATGATCATGCGGTCGGCGAAGGTGGCGCTGTCGCCCTCATCGGCATTGCAGACGATGTATTTGCGCTCCGATGTCGTATCGAGCACCGTCTTCCATTTGATGCCGGTCGGGAAGCCTGCGCCGCCGCGGCCGCGCAGGCCGGAGTCGGTGACCTGCTTGACGACGTCGGCGGGCGCCATGGCCACCGCGTTCCGCAGGCCGCTCAGTCCGCCGAGCGATTTGTAGGCATCGAGCGACAGCGGGTCGTTGATGCCACAACGTGCAAACGTCAAGCGAGTTTGTTTGGCCAGGAACGGAATCTTGTCCGGTGCGCCGAGCCAGCGCTTGTGATGGCCGCCGGTGAGAAAACCGCTGTCGAACAGGCTCTTCACGTCCGACGGTTTCACCGGCCCGTAGGCGACACGGCCATTGGCCGTCGCCACTTCGACCATCGGTTCGAGGAAATAGGCGCCGCGCGAGCCGTTGCGCACAATCTTGGCCTCGATGCCGCGCTCCGCGAGTTCCTTGGCGACGGCCTTCGCGACCTTTTCCGCGCCCAGCGCCAGTGCGCCGGAATCGCCGGGAATATAGATGCGGGGGGTCATGAGCGCACCTCGGCGACGATCTCGTCGATCCTGTCGTCATCCAACCGACCGATCACCTCGCCATCCAGCATCGCAGACGGCGAGCAGGCGCACAGCCCGAGGCAATAGACCGGTTCCAGCGTAACCGATCCGTCACGCGTGGTCTCATGGAAGTCGATGCCGAGCAACTGCTTGACCTTGGCGGCGACCGCGTCCGAACCCATCGACTGGCAGGCTTCCGCCTGGCAGAGCTTGAGCACGTGCCGCCCGGCCGGGCGCGCGCGGAAATCATGATAGAAAGTCACGACACCATGCACCTCGGCCCTGGACAGGTTCAGGCCGTCGGCAATGATGGGGACGGCATCCTGCGGGACGTGGCCGAATTCTTCCTGGATGCCGTGGAGGATCGGCAGCAGCGGACCCTCGAGGTCCTTCAACTCCTGGATAATCGCCGCCGTGCGCGATGCGATCTCGGTACTTGCAGGCTGCATCGTCATGCAGCGCCCTCCCTGGTCGATAGCTTTTATCGCTAAGTCTTTACAAAATCAGAGGAAACCCGCGAAATCAATAAAGCTGTTTCGTTGCTCGATAGAAATCTTCTATCGACGAGCTTCGCTCAGCATTGTCTAGCCTAGCGGTGGGCGCGGAAATCGTCTGCCAGCGCCATCGCCTCGTCCAGCAGCGCCTGCACCAGCGGCGTGTGCGGCTCGCGCGGCGCGGCGACCAGCCCGACTGTGTGGCTGGCATCGGGCTCGACGATCGGAATGGCCCGGATCGGTTCGGAAAAACCGAATGTTTCCGCAAGGTTGAGTGGCATGATCGATGACCATTTGCCGGTCCGGATGTGCGAGAAGAGCACGATCATCGAATTCGATTCCAGCGTCGGCCGCACCTGCACGCCGGCTTCCGCCAGGTGCTGGTCGATGATGCGGCGGTTCTGCATGTCCGGCGTCAGAAGGCACAGCGGCAACTGGCTGATCTCGGACCATGTCACTTTGTCGCGGTCGGAATAGGGATTGCCGATTGCGGTGATCAATTGGTAGCGCTCGTCATAGAGGGGCACGCTGGTCACCCGTCCCAGCGGTTCGTTGTCGAGATAGGTGATGCCCGCGTCGACATCGAAATTGCCAAGCAGCGACAGCACTTCGATCGAGGTCCGCGACAGCACCGAAAAGGTGACGCCTGGGTGCTTGTCTCGAAAGGGCGTCGTTAATCTCGCGACCATCGCCAATGCCGTCGGGATTGCTGCAATCCGGATGCGGCCGGAAAGGCCATACCGGGCGGCGCGCATCTCCTCGCGCATGGTCCTGGAGTCGCCGACGATGCGGCGCGCCCAGACCAACACTTGCTTGCCCTCCGGGGTCAGCCCCTGGAACCGCGACCCGCGATTGACCAACATGACGCCGAGCTGGCCCTCGAGCTGCTTGATGCCGGCCGACAGGGTCGGCTGCGTGACCCCGCACGCCTCGGCCGCCCGGCCGAAGTGCTCTTCCTTGGCCAGCGCGATGAAGAATTCCAGCTTGTCGATCATTGGCGGAAGCTATCCGGCGCGGTGGCGTCGCGCCAGATGGTGTCGCGCTCAAACCTCCAATGCATGTCGCCCGAAAGTGACTTCGGTTTTGGGACAACGACATGCATAAAAAAGCGATCGCGCCGCGCTGCCTCGATCGCCGGATCTACCGATCCACGAGATTGAGGATGTTGCCGTCCGGATCCTTGAACCATGCGACTTTCATGCCGCCGCCGACATGCAGGTCGCCCTCCATCGTTAGGCCGGGCATCTCGTAATGCTCGAAGGCGACACCCTTCGACTTGAGGGCGTCGACGACATCGGCGATGGCGTCGCCGACCCTCCAGGTTACCGCCGTCGCCTTGTTGGTCCCTGCGAATTCGGAACGATAGACATTGATCGTGGTATCGCCGCTTTTGTAGACGATCAATTCGCCGCCCTCATCGTGCACCTGTTCCAGGCCGAGTGTTCTCTCATAGAAGGCCTTGGCCTTTGCCAGATCCTTCACGGCGAGGTTTGCCGATGCGTTGCTGTTTGCAAGCATGATCGTCTCCTTCCCTGGTTGTCATTCCCTCTGGTCATGGAAATAGGTCGCCCAGGCCGCTTGACGACCGCCATCATGCCTGGCGCTTGGAGCGGTCCGCGATCTGCACTATGTGAGCTGCAGCCGAACGCCAGGGAACAACAGCCATGTCCATCACCAAGGAAATCGTCACCGAACGGCTGAAGACGGTCAACGGGCCGGACTTTACCGGCAACATCGTCGACCTCGGCATGGTTTCGGAGATTTTCATCGCCGATTCGAAAGTGTTCTTCTCGATCACCGTTCCCGCCGCGCGCGCCCAGGAGATGGAGCCGTTGCGCGCCGCCGCCGAGCGGGTGGTGAAGGCCATTCCCGGCGTCGCCGGTGCGGTCGTCGCGCTGACGGCTGAAAAGAAAGGCGGCGGCATGGAGGCGTCGGTTCCATCGCGTCCCGCACCCAGGCCGGCGCCGACGGCTCCGGTCGCTGCGGCCCCGCGGGCGGCTCCGCATGCTCCCGCTTCGCAGAGCCAGGGCAAGCGCGGCGTGCCCGGCATCGAGGCGATCATAGCGGTTGCTTCCGGCAAGGGTGGCGTCGGCAAGTCGACCACGGCCGTCAACCTGGCGCTTGGCCTGGCCGCCAATGGCTTGCGGGTCGGTGTGCTGGATGCCGACATCTATGGCCCGTCGATGCCCAGACTGCTTAACATCCATGGCCGGCCGCAGACGGTCGACGGCAAGATCCTGAAACCGATGGAGAATTACGGCCTCAAGGTGATGTCGATGGGTTTCCTCGTCGATGAGGAGACGCCGATGATCTGGCGCGGGCCGATGGTGATGTCGGCGCTGACGCAGATGCTGCGCGAGGTTGAATGGGGGCGGCTCGACGTGCTCGTCGTCGATATGCCGCCCGGCACGGGCGATGCGCAACTGACCATGGCCCAGCAGGTGCCGTTGGCGGGTGCCGTCATCGTCTCGACGCCGCAGGACCTGGCACTGATCGATGCCCGCAAGGGCCTCAATATGTTCAGGAAAGTCGATGTGCCGCTGCTCGGCATCGTCGAGAACATGAGTTACTTCATCGCCCCGGATACCGGCAAGCGATACGACATCTTCGGCCATGGCGGCGCGCGCCGCGAGGCGGAGAGGCTCGGCGTCACCTTCCTCGGCGAGGTGCCGCTTGAAATGGGCATCCGCGAGAGCTCCGACGCCGGCACGCCCGTGGTCGTCTCGAAGCCGGATGGCGCCGAGGCGAAAATCTATCGCGATATCGCCTCCAAGGTCTGGGAAAGGGTCAACGAGGAACGCGGCGCGGCCGAAGCGACCGTGCCGAGTATCGTCTTTGAGTGAACCCTCACGGGGAGTGCGTCAGCCGCCCACTTTCTCGCCGAAAGCCGAAAAGAACTGTCCGGCCAGTTTCTTCGACGTCGATTCGATCAGCCGGCTGCCGAGTTGCGCGATCTTGCCGCCGACTTCTGCCTTGGCCGCATATTTGAGGACCGTCGCGTCCGGCCCGTCGGCGGTGAGCGTGACGTCGGCGCCGCCCTTGGCGAAGCCGGCGATGCCGCCCTTGCCTTCGCCCTGGATGGTGTAGGCATGCGGCGGCTTGAGATTCCTGAGCGTCACTTCGCCGTTGAAGGTGGCCTTGATCGGCCCGATCTTCAGCACCACCGTTGCCGCCATCTCGGTCGCCGATTTCATTTCCAGGCTCTGGCAGCCCGGAATGGCGCCCCTCAGGACGGTTGGGTCGTTCAGCGCTTCCCACACTTTCTGCACGGGTGCGGCGATACGTTCCTCGCCCTCGATCACCAAAGCCATCTAAACCTCCCGCATCGCCTATGTCGGATTGGTCGTAGCGTGCGGCTCGATAGCTGTCTATCGCACCAAAGTCCGGATTCAGATCACGCGTGCCCCTTGCCTGCATCCGCGCGTTGTCATATCGATTTGTCATACAAATACGGAGACCATGATGGCCGGCGCCCCCACGAAAAAGAAAAAGTTCCGCTCGCAGGAGTGGTTCGACAATCCCGACAATCCGGGAATGACGGCGCTTTATCTCGAGCGCTACCTGAATTACGGGCTGACTCGCGCCGAGCTGATGTCGGGCAAACCGCTGATCGGCATCGCGCAGACGGGCTCTGACCTTTCGCCTTGCAACCGGCACCATATCGAACTCGCCAAGCGCGTGCGCGAAGGCATCGTCTCGATGGGCGGCATTCCTTTCGAATTCCCCTGTCACCCGATCCAGGAGACCGGCAAGCGGCCGACCGCGGCCCTCGACCGCAACCTCGCCTATCTCAGCCTTGTCGAGGTGCTCTACGGTTATCCGCTCGACGGCGTCGTGCTCACCATCGGCTGCGACAAGACCACGCCTGCCTTGCTGATGGCGGCGGCGACCGTCAACATCCCGGCCATCGCGCTGTCGGTCGGCCCGATGCTCAATGGCTGGCATAAGGGCAAGCGCACCGGCTCGGGCACCATCGTCTGGGAATCGCGCCAGCGCCTATCGGCCGGCGAGATCGGCTATGACGAGTTCATGGACATCGTCGCGTCCTCGGCGCCGTCCACCGGCTACTGCAACACGATGGGCACGGCCACCACGATGAATTCGCTGGCCGAGGCGCTCGGCATGCAACTGCCGGGTTCGGCCGCCATTCCGGCGCCCTACCGCGAGCGCGGCCAGATCGCCTACGAAACCGGCAAGCGCATCGTCGACATGGTGCACGAAGACCTGAAACCGTCCGATATCATGACCCGCGCGGCTTTCGAAAACGCCATCGTCGTCAATTCGGCGATCGGCGGCTCGACCAACGCGCCGATCCATCTCAACGCCATCGCCCGCCATCTCGGCGTGCCGCTCGACAATGACGACTGGCAGACCATCGGCCTCAAAGTGCCGCTCATCGTCAACCTGCAGCCGTCAGGTGAATATCTGGGCGAAGACTATCACCACGCCGGTGGCGTGCCTGCCGTGGTCGCCGAACTGATGAAGGCCGGAATGCTGCCGCATCCCGATGCCTTGACCGTCAATGGCAAGTCGATCGGCGCCAACTGCGAGGGCGTCGCCAACGAGAATACCGACGTCATCCGCACGGTGGCCGAGCCGCTGAAGGCCAATGCCGGCTTTATCAACTTCAAGGGCAACCTGTTCGATTCGGCGATCATGAAGATGAGCGGCATTTCGCCGGAATTCCGCGAGCGCTATCTGTCGAACCCGAACGACCCGGAAGCCTTCGAAGGCAACGCCATGGTCTTCGACGGGCCCGAGGATTACCACGCCCGCATTGACGATCCGGCGCAAGGCATAGACGAGCATACCATCCTGTTTATGCGCGGCGCCGGTCCCGTCGGCTATCCCGGCGGCGCCGAGGTCGTCAACATGCAGCCGCCGGCCTACCTGATCAAGAAGGGTATCCACGCGCTGGCCTGCATCGGCGATGGCCGCCAGTCCGGTACGTCGGGCTCACCGTCGATCCTGAACGCCTCGCCGGAAGCCGCGGTCGGCGGCGGCCTGGCGCTGCTCAAGACCGGCGACCGCGTCCGCATCGACCTGCGGAAGGGCACGGCGAACATCCTCGTCAGCGATGACGAGATCACACGGCGACGCGCCGAGCTGCAGAAGGATGGCGGCTATCATTATCCCCAGCACCAGACGCCCTGGCAGGAGATCCAGCGCGGCATGGTCGACCAGTTCTCGACCGGCATGGTGCTGAAACCGGCGGTGAAATATCAGGATGTCGCCCACACGATGGGGGTGCCTCGCGACAATCATTGATTATTCCCGGGAATAGTCATCGATTATTCCTGGCTGGTCACTGATGATGGATGACGACGACCGGCGGCGTTCCGATCAGGCCGCCGTGTCACAGCCACGGGCCGGGAAACGCTCTGTCCTTGACAAGCCAGCCCAACAATTCCACCATCATCGCAAGGGGTGTATCGCGACGACCCCGTGAGGCGTCAGCCCAATGTTCGCGTCCAGGCTTCTTCAGGAGGTGGACGCCATGCCGTCAACAACCGCTATCACCGTACAGCAACTATCCCGTCTGATTGGTCTGCCGGGTGCACCTGTGATCGTCGATGTCCGTATCGATGAAGACTACAACGCCGACCCGCGCCTGCTGCCGGCCTCTCACCGGCGCAATTTCAAAACGGTCTCGGCCTGGGCAAACGACCTTGCCGGCAGCCAAGTGGCCGTCGTTTGCCAGAAGGGGCAAAAGCTCTCGCAAGGGGTGGCCGCGTGGCTGCGGCATGAAGGCATTGCCGCCGAATCCCTCGAAGGCGGCTTCGAAGCCTGGCGCGATGCCGGCGGGCTTCTGGTCCGCGCCGACAAGATACCGGCCCGCGATGAAAAGGGCCGCACCGTCTGGGTGACGCGGGCTCGCCCCAAGGTCGATCGCATCGCTTGCCCATGGCTGATCCGGCGTTTCATCGATCCCGACGCGGCGTTTCTCTTCGTCGAACCCGCTGAAGTTCCGGCTGTCGCAGACCGCTTTCAGGCCGTGCCTTTCGACATCGACAATGTGTTCTGGAGTCATCGCGGCGAGCGCTGCACCTTCGACACGATGATCGAGGAGTTCGGGCTGGAATCCCAGGCACTCGATCGGCTTGCCACGATCGTGCGCGCGGCCGACACCGCACGCCTGGATCTCGTTCCCCAGGCAGCCGGATTTCTGGCCGCCTCCCTTGGCCTGTCACGCATGTTCCGCGACGATCTGGAGCAGCTGGAGGCCGGCACGATACTCTATGACGCGTTCTTCCGCTGGTGTCGCGACGCCACTGACGAGACGCACAACTGGCCGGGCGGGGCAAAGCCGTCATGAGCAGCCTCATTTCGGGCAATGATGCCGACCTCGTCGAGGCGCCGGCGGTCCCGAGCTTCCGCGAAGCCACGAAACTCTGGGCGAAGATCGGATTGCTGAGCTTCGGCGGGCCGGCGGGGCAGATCGCGCTCATGCACAAGGAATTAGTCGAGGACCGGCGCTGGATCGGCGAACAGCGTTTCCTGCATGCGCTGAACTACTGCATGCTGCTGCCCGGTCCCGAGGCCCAGCAACTCGCCATCTATATCGGCTGGCTGCTGCACAGGACGATCGGCGGCCTTGTCGCCGGTGTCCTGTTCGTGGTGCCCGGCGCACTCGTCATGCTCACCCTGAGCATTCTATATGCGCTCTATGGTGATGTCCCGCTGGTCACGGCGCTGTTTTTCGGGGTCAAGGCCGCCGTGCTCGCGGTCGTGGTCGAGGCGGTGATCCGCATCGGCCGCCGCGCCTTGAAGAACCGGTTGATGGTGGCGATCGCGCTCTGCGCTTTTCTCGGCATCTATGTGCTCGCCATCCCGTTTCCGCTCATCGTCCTGATTGCGGGATCGGTGGGATGGGTGGGAAACCGTGTCGCGCCAGCCCTGTTTTCCGGCGCGGCGCACGGCAAGAACGACGCTCCCGACATCAGGGGCGCGGTCGACCTGATGTTCGAACGCGGCGAACTGGCCCATACCAGGCCGACACGATGGCACGCGCCGCGCACCATCGCGATCTGGCTGCCAATTTGGCTCGGGCCAGTTCTGTTGCTGTGGGCGCTCACCGGGACGAGCAGCGTGTGGACGCAGATTGGCGGCTTCTTCAGCCTCATGGCGGTTGTCACCTTTGGCGGCGCCTACGCGGTTCTTGCCTATGTCGCGCAGGCAGCCGTGCAGTCCTTCGGCTGGCTCGCCCCTGGTGAAATGGTCGATGGCCTCGGCCTTGCCGAGACCACGCCGGGTCCACTCATTCTGGTGTTGCAATTCGTCGGCTTCATCGCCGCGTTTCGCCACTCCGGCTCGTTGGATCCGCTGCTTGGCGGATCGCTTGGAGCGCTGCTGACGCTGTGGGTTACGTTCACACCCTGCTTCTTCTGGATATTCCTCGGCGCGCCCTACATTGAGGCCCTGCGCGGCAACAAGGCACTGTCGGCCGCGCTGGGCGCGATCACCGCCGCCGTGGTCGGCGTCGTCATGAACCTTGCTCTGTGGTTCGCCTTGCACGTCGTCTTCCGCGAAGTGCGCATGACGGGCCTTGGCATGAATGTGCCGGTGCTTTCGTCGATCGACTGGCGAGCCGCGCTGCTTTCAGTGGCCGCCATGGTCGCCATCCTGAAGTTGAAAACCGGTGTGCTGCCGACGCTTGCGGGATGCGCTCTTGCCGGCGTGTTGCTGCTCGCCGCGGGCGGCTAGTGGATGTCGCCCGGAAGTGTCTTCGGTTCGGGAAAACGACATGCATCGAAACAAGATCTAAGGCGCGTCGCATGAATCCGTTTCGACGCGACGCGCTTTAGATTATCCGGCGCCTTTGTATTCCGCTTCCGAACCACCTAACTGGTGGAAAACGGATTGGACCAGCAATGGCGGGACGACGCTCTTCCCTCGGCTTTCTCGGTATGTTCGGCCGCTCGGGTGATTTGCGGCAGCTCGATGCCGCCTTGCGTGGCGCCGACCTGCATCCCGCCCTTGTGCCCGAAGGGGTGAAACTAACCATCGTCAATCTGATGAAGGACCACTGGCCCGAGGAGCCGCCGCCGCAGGCCTATCCGCGGGTAGCGAACCTGTTCAGCTACTGCATCGCCGGACCGGAAACCTTCGAGCGTGCGCAAGGTCCGCAGCAGCGGCTCGACGCGGAGCGCCGGATCGGGGCCGCTCTCGAAACCGGCGACGATCTCGATGCGCAGATCGTGCTGATGGCACTGCACGCCAAGCTGATCAACGCCGAGGTGGTTGAGCGCTTCGGGCTGGGCGCCGACTGAGCGCTTTCGTGAAACGCTGAAACCGCTCTAAGCCCGGCTTATCTCCTGGAGATACCAGCCGATATAGCGCAACTCGTTGTACTCCATCGGCGCGATCGGTCCGGGCACGAAATAGTGCGAGCGTACGCCGCGCGCCGTATGCTCGATGATCTTCTTGTCCTCGTCCGTGGTGACCTTCCACAGCCAGGTCAGTTTTTCCAGATCGTAGTCCTGGCCTTCGACAGCGTCGCCGCGCACCAGCCAGATCAGTTCCATCTCGCAGGTCTGAGCCGTTTTCGGGATGAATCGGTAGATCATCCCGTGGTCGGGATAGCAGACAAGGAAAGTCGTGCCGCCAAGATGGATGGAGGTGACGCCGCCGTCATAGTCGGTGAAGCGGCCCATCAGTGGCGCGACGGGGGAGCCGTCCCGGCTGCCGCTCGAAACGCCGTCATAGAGCGCATAGCGGAAGGTGTGGATCGCCTCCTGGCCGGCGGCCGAATTCTGCCAGCGATCGCCGCTGCCGATCTCGATGCCGAGAGCGCAGGTCCGCTGTTCCATCGCGGCATTGAGCTGCTCGATCATCTCCGCGGGCTTTTCCAGCGCGTGCGTCTGCGAATATTCGGGATGCGCCGGTCCGCAATGGTAGCATTCGACGTAATTTTCGACGGCGAGCTTCCAGTTCGCGTCGAGCGGATAGCTTTGGCGATAGGCCACCTTGGCATCGCCCCAACCATATTGTCCGCAACTCGTGCGCAAAGATTGCTCGATCGGATCGAAATCGAGTGGCGTCTCGGCGAAGGAGATGAAGACAAGGCCGGTCGCGACGCGGACATGGAGCTTCTTCAGCCCGTGCGCGGTGCGGTCGAAATCCTTCGGCATCAGCCTGGCGGCGCGCAGCGAGCCGTCATTGGAATAGGTCCATGCATGGTACGGGCAGACGAACACTTTCGCGTTGCCCTTCTCTTTGGTGCAGACCTCGGCGCCGCGATGGCGGCAGACATTGAGCATGGCATGCACGGTGCCATCCATGCCACGCGACAGGATGACCGCCTCGTCACCGAGCTTGAACAGTTCGAAGTCGCCGGGGTTGGGAATGACGCTGGCATGCGCCAGGCAGTGCCAATGGCGGCGGAACAGACGTTCCATGTCCCGCTCGAAAATATCCTGGTCGTGGTAGAATGGGCGCGTCAGGCCGTAGCCTGGCCGGTGCGAGGCCACCAGCCGATCGATGGCATCTTCGGTATTTGCGGCTTGCTGGATAGGATAGACGCTCATTTGTCGTTCTGCCCAATGGTTGGTTCTGTCGGTGGCTATCTGTATGTCGGTCTTCTGGCTAGCCGCCCATGCTCGCGCGCGGCAGGTGGATCAGGTTGCCGAAGCGGGCGCGCAATCTGTCGTCGACCAGCTTGGGCACGTGCCGCGGAAATCGTTCCGCAAGGATGCGCTTCTTTTCGCCGATCGCCCGGGCCAATATATCAGGGCGGCCTTTTTCGTTCCATTCCTTCGGTGAGGAACGGTCGCCGAAGGCGGGATAAAAACGCTCTGCCCGGGCCGACTTGAGCGTTTGCTCGTTGTCAAGATAATGGCCCGGACCCTTGAGGCAGACATCGGCGATGGTGTCGATCGACAGCGCTTCGTCCGTCACTTCGATGCCCCGTGCGCAGCGCAAGCAATGGCCAAGCATGTCATTGTCGATGATCAGGCTTTCCAGGCAGAAGCCGAGCAGCGAGGCATGCATGCCGGCCGATTCGTAGACGAGGTTGAGGCCCGAGAGGCCGGCCATCACGTTGGTGATGCCTTTCTCGTAGCCGGACTGGATATCGGGCAGTTTCGAGTCTGTCATGCCGGCGGCCGAGCCGCCGGGCAGGTCGTAGAATTGCGCCATCTGCGCGCAGGCCGCCGTTACCACCGCCTGTTCGGCCGAGCCCCCGGCCATGGTGTTGGTGCGCAGGTCCGACATGAACGGCCAGGCGCCGAAGATCGCCGGATGTCCCGGCTTGAGTGCGTTGACATACACCAGGCCAGCCAGCACTTCGGCCACTGCCTGCGCGACCGCGCCGGCCATCGCCGCCGGAGCGGTTGTTCCGGACTGGCCGGTGGAGAGGAGCAGGATGGGGATGCCGCCTTCGACACAGGCCTCGAGCACGCCGCAGGCATCCTCGGCGAACTTCATCGGTGGCACGACGAAGGAGTTGGAGTTGGAAACGAATGGCCGGGCGCGGAAATTCTCCTCGCCACCGGCGATGGCATAGAGCATTTCGAGCGCCGGCTTCACATTCTCGCGCACGGTGAAGGACGTGCCGACATGCTTCGACGTCCCCATCACGCAGGCGTAGAGCGTGTTGAAATCCATATCGAGCGGGTCGGCGATGTCGCGCGCCACCATCGGCCGCTGGAAAAAATGGATGTTGCTCAGTCCATCGACGATGCGGGCGGCGTCATAGATGTCCTGCAGCTTCGATTCGCGATACTCGCGTTTTTCGAGATCCACCAGATGCACGGCGATACCCGCCGTGCCGTAATGGACGCGCTTGCCCTGGATCACCATGTCGTGCCTGGGGTCCTGGCCATGCAGCGTGAAATGCCGCGCGGCTCGCTTGATGGTGTCGAGTACGAGCGCACGGGGGAAACGGATGCGGCCATCGTCGCCATGGGTGGCGCCAGCCTTGGTCAGGACTTTTATGCAGGACGGGATGGCGTTGGCGAAGCCGACCGTTTCCAGAAGCGTCAGCACGCCCTCATGGATGCGCTCGCAGTCGTTTCCGCGCAATGGCCCGTAACTGCCACCTTCCATGGCTTGGTGTAGTGGCCCATTTGGTGGAATGGCTGGTTTGCCCGCCTGTCCCGTTTCGCGATCGCCGGAGCGTTGTGGACGACGGTTCGCCGGCATGTCCTGCTTTTCGACAGCCACTGGCATGGAAGCACTCCACCTCTACCGGCAGGAGCTCGTGGCGGTTGGTCCACCATCAACCTGCTTCTTCTCTGACGCCGACTATGCCGCCGGCACTGGCCCATCCTATGAGCCAGCTGGCCCAGCTACATGTGCCAGACCTAAAACAAACCGGAGCCGCTGAGAAGCGGCTCCGGTCACGAAATCGGCTTGATGGATCAGGCGGCGGCCGGCCTGCGTCCGGCTGCGGTGGCCAACTCGCGGATGCCGGGCTCGATGTGCTGCAGAGCGATAGAGGAAATGCCCAACCGCATGAAACGCGAAGGCTTCTCGGTGCGGTCGAAGAAGCGGTCGCCGGGCTCGATGATGACGCTGCGCGAGGCCGCTGCTTCGGCCAAACCGCGGGAATCGGTGCCGCGAGGCCCTTCCAGCCACAGCGACGTGCCGCCGGCCGAGTCGGTCGAGCGCCATTCCGGCAGGAAGGCCGAAATCGCATGGACCAGCCGCTTGCGCCGCTCGTCGAAGGCGCTCGACAGCCGCCGCACCAGCGCTTCGTGATGGCCGAGCGACAGGAAGAGCGCCACGGCGCGCTGATTGTTGGCCGGCGGATGGCGCAGCATGAAGCGGCGCAGCGCCCTGAGTTCGGCGATCAGTCCAGCGGAAGCCACGATGTAGCCAAGCCGCAGCCCCGGGGCCAGCGTCTTCGACATCGAGCCGACATAGACGACGCGGCCGGAACGGTCGAGGCTCTTCAATGCCTGCTGCGGCGCCTCGTCGAGAAGCTGGCTGTCATAGCCGTCTTCGATGATGATCTGGTTGTGCCGGTTGGCGCGCGCCAGAAGATCCTGCCGCCGCTCCGCCGACAACGGCACCATGGTCGGGCAATGATGACTGGGGGTGACGAAGACGAAGCCGGAATCATTGGGAATAGAAGAGGTTACGATACCGGACTGGTCCACTGGCACCGGCTCGATGTCGGCGCCCGCGAGCCGGAAGATCGAGCGTGCGTCGGGATAGCCTGGATCCTCCATCGCCACTTTCGAGCCCTTGGTCATCAGCAGCGAGGCCAGCATATAGAGCGCGTTCTGGGCGCCCAGCGTGACGATGATCTCGTCGGGATTGGCGAAGATGCCGCGCCGGGGCAGCAGCCGTGCCTGGATTTGCTCGATCAGCAGCGGATCGTCGCGGTCGACCATGTCGGACGCCCAGTTGCGGATCTCCAGCACGGCCAGCGCCATGCGGTTGCACTCGCGCCACTCGGCGGTCGGGAACAGCGCCGGGTCGAACTGGCCGTACACGAAGGGGTAGGAGGACTTGATCCAGTTCTCGTGCTTGGCGGGCGGCGGCATGTCGCTTGCCGCGATCTGCCGGCGCGCCTTCCAGTCGATCTCGTTGGCCTGGTCGGGTGCTTTCTGGTGCGGTTTGGCGGGTGTCGCCAGCACGTCCGGATTGACGAAATGGCCGCGCCGCTCGCGCGCCACCAGGAAACCCTGGTCGACGAGCTGCTGGAATGCCAGCACCACCGTTCCGCGTGCGACGCCGAGTTTCTCGGCCAGGATACGGCAGGAAGGCAGCGGCATCGAAGCGGCGATCTGGCGGTCGAGAATCGCGGCCACGATGGCTTGGCGGATCTGCGCCTGCAGGGTCTGGCCGGATTCAGCCGAAATCCGGAACAGGCCGGACCATATCGCCGTGTCGTTTCTCTGTGGCATGGAAGATGTTCCTCGATGGCCAGCTTTTTTCGCTTGGCTGGACCAGCCGAACGTAACCGTGGCACAAGGGGTTGCGCCAATCAATTTTTCTGATCTTTGGGATTTATGCCAGTGATCCTTCAAGCTCGAAATAAGGTGCGGCCCCTCGCTCTCGACACCACCTCGCTCCTCGATACCCACCTCCTTGCTCGATACATTGTGTCATCGCATCGTGATGTGCTGCGTCATCGCCGCGTATTGACCGGATGGATTTCGGCTCAATAGTTGGGGCGCGACGACACGCGCCGGAAACATCCGGTCTGATATGGTGCGTCGAAAAAGCCAGGAGTCCCCGCCAGTGGATCAGTCAGCCTTCCAGAAACAGCTTGCCGCCCTGCGCGACCATCGCGCCGCGGCCCCGGGCGACATGCGCCAGGCTTTTGCCGCCGATCCGCAGCGCTTCAAGACATTCTCCGTCGCTGACGGCGACTTCCTGCTCGACTGGTCGAAATGCGCCGTCGACGCGGCAACCATGGATATCCTTGAGAAGCTCGCCGCCGCCGCCGATCTCGAAGGCCGTCGCGCCGCCATGTTCGCCGGCAAGAAGATCAACATCACCGAAGACCGCGCCGTCCTGCACACGGCGCTGCGCAACCTGAGCGGCAAGGGCGTCACGGTTGACGGCCAGGACGTCCAGGCGGATGTCATATCCGTGCTCGACGCCATGGGCGCCTTCGCCGATGCCATTCGCTCCGGCAAGGCAACAGGCGCCACCGGCAAGAAGATCACCGATATCGTCAACATCGGCATTGGCGGCTCCGACCTGGGTCCGGCGATGGCGACACTGGCGCTCGCCCCCTATCATGACGGCCCGCGCGCCCACTATGTCTCCAACATCGACGGCGCTCACATCCACGACACGCTGAAGGGGCTGTCCGCCGAAACCACGCTGTTCATCATCGCCTCCAAGACCTTCACCACGGTCGAGACGATGACCAATGCGCAGACGGCGCGCGACTGGGTGCAGAAGGCGCTCGGCAAGGAGGCCGTGGGCAAGCATTTCGCCGCCGTCTCTACCGCGCTCGACCTGGTGGCCAAGTTCGGCATCGAGCCGGATCGCGTCTTCGGCTTCTGGGACTGGGTCGGCGGCCGCTATTCGCTGTGGGGCGCGATCGGCCTGCCGGTCATGATCGCCATCGGCCCAAGGAACTTTCGCGCTTTCCTCGACGGCGCGCACGAAATGGACGAACACTTCCGCACCGCGCCGCTCCAGAAAAACCTGCCGGCGCTCCTCGGGCTGGTCGGCTGGTGGCACCGCGTGGTCTGCGGCTATCCGGCCCGTGCGGTCATCCCCTACGATCAGCGCCTGTCCAGGCTGCCGGCCTATCTGCAGCAACTCGACATGGAATCGAACGGCAAGAGCGTTACCCTTGACGGTACTCCGGTGACGACGCCGACCGGGCCGCTGGTCTGGGGCGAGCCAGGCACCAACGGCCAGCACGCCTTCTTCCAGCTGCTGCACCAGGGCACCGATTTGATCCCCGTCGAGTTCCTGGCCGCCGCCGTCGGCCACGAGCCTGATCTCAAGCATCAGCATGACCTGCTGCTCGCCAACTGCCTGGCGCAGTCGGAAGCGCTGATGAAGGGCCGTACGCTGGAAGAGGCGCGCGCGCAGATGCTGGCCAAGGGCATGAAGCCGGCCGATGTCGACCGTATCGCGCCGCATCGTGTCTTCTCCGGCAACCGGCCCTCGGTGACCATTCTCTACCGCAAGCTCGACCCGCGCACCTTCGGCCGGCTGATCGCGCTTTACGAGCACCGCGTCTTCGTCGAGGGCACGCTGTTCAACATCAACTCCTTCGACCAGTGGGGCGTCGAACTCGGCAAGGAATTGGCCACCGGCCTCCTGCCTGTCGTGGAAGGCAAGGAAAGCGCCGCAAACCGGGACGCCTCGACCAGGGGCCTTGTGGAACGCATCCACCAATTGCGTGGTTCGGAGTGAAGCGCTTGGCTGACATCAAGGGGATATTGTTCGACAAGGACGGAACGCTTGTCGACTTCAACGCGACCTGGCTCGGCGTCGCCGACTTCATGGCCATGGACGCGGCCGACGGCGACCGCTGGAAAGCCGACAGGCTGCTCGCGGCCGCGGGCTTCGATTTCGCCAACCGGCGCTTCAAGCCCGATTCCATCTTTGCCTCCGGCACCAATCTCGACGTTGTCGAACTGTGGTTCCCGCGCCTGTCCAACGAAGACCAGATGCTGGCCGTTGCCCGTTTCAACGAGATCACCTCGGTGCAGGGCTCGACGATGGCGGTGGCGCTGCCAGGCATCGCCGACACGCTGGCTCTGCTGCACAGGCGATCCTACCGGCTTGGCGTCGCCACCAACGATTCGACCAGCGGCGCGGAAAAGACGCTTGTCACGCTGGGTGTCGCGCAACTGTTCGAAGCCGCCTATGGCTATGACGCGGTGGCCAACCCCAAGCCCGCTCCCGACACCATCCAGGCCTTTTGCGATCTTACGGGGCTCAAGCCGTCTGAGATCGCCATGGTCGGCGACAACAGGCACGATCTCGAAATGGCGCGTGCCGGCGGCTGCGGCCTGGCGGTGGGCGTGCTCTCCGGCACCGGCACGCGCGAATCGCTGGCCGAGATCGCCGATGTCATCCTGGATTCGGTTGCCGATCTGCCGGATTTCCTTTCGACGCGGGTCAAGGAGACGGTCTGATCGGCAGGGCGGCGTACTGTTCGGGCTGGAGGCGAAAGACAGCGCTCGGCTTGAGCGCGGCGTCTTCCGCCTCGCCGAAATCCGGCACCTTGTATTCGGCAAGCAGCCGCAGCCGCGAGCGCGGCAGATAGGCCCGGCCCGGATCGCCGACCAGCACCTCGATGCCGACGGCGAGGCAGCGGTCGAGGAAAGGCATCATCCCCAAGGCGACACCTTGTCCGTAGAACACGTCGCCGGCGAGCACCAGGTCCACGGCGGGCGGTGGCCCGGTGGTGATGTCGTTCCCCATTATCGTGATCGTGACGCCATTGGCCGCTGCATTCAGCGCCAGCGAGGCAACACCGTTCCGATCGACCTCGGCGGCTATCACCTCACACGCGCCGGCCTTTCCCGCGGCAATGCCGACAATGCCGGAGCCTGCTCCAAGGTCGAGCACGCGGCGGCCCGCCACGATCTCCGGATGGTCCAGCACATAGCGCGCCAGCACGGCGCCGCCTGCCCAAGCATAGGCCCAATAGGGCGGCTGCGGCTCCTGGGAATCGGCGTCATGGCCTTCGACAAGGCGCCTCAGCCCGCTGCTCGGGTGGGCGGTATAAAGCCAGATTTCGGGAAGCGCCGGCACCGATGTCAGGCGCATGTTCGCCTTGATGAATTCCGCCGGGTCGAGGCGCGGGCGCCGGTCCGGCGTATCGTCCTTGGCGAGACCCACTATTCGCGCAGCGCCCGCCGCAGGATTTTGCCGACCGGCGTCTTCGGCAATTCGGTCCTGAACTCGATGTATCTGGGCCGCTTGTAGCCGGTCAGGTTCTCGCGGCAAAAGGCGGTGATGGCCTCGGCGGTCAGGGCCGGGTCTTTCTTGACGATGAACAGTTTCGGCACTTCGCCCGAATGCTCGTCCGGCACGCCGATCGCCGCCACTTCGAGCACGCCGGGATGCGCCGCCACGACTTCCTCGAGTTCGGTCGGATAGACGTTGAAGCCGGAGACGAGGATCATGTCCTTCTTGCGGTCGACGATCTTGGTGAAGCCGCGATCGTCCATGAAGCCCATGTCGCCGGACTTGAAGAAGCCGTCCTTGGTCATCACCCTGGCGGTCTCGTCCGGCCGGTTCCAGTAACCGGCCATCACCTGCGGTCCCCTGATGCAGATCTCACCGACTTCGCCCAGCGGTACGTTGTTGCCGTCGTCGTCGCGAATGGCGATTTCGGTCGAGGGCAGCGGCAGGCCGATAGTGCCGGTGAACTCGCCGGAGCTGAACTTGTTGGCCGTCGCCACCGGCGAGGTCTCCGAAAGACCGTAGCCTTCGCTGATGGGGCAACCGGTCAGCGCCTTCCAGCGCTCGGCGACACCCTTCTGTACCGCCATGCCGCCGCCAAGCGTCAAGAGCAGCGGCTTGAAGTCGAGCTTGCGAAAGTCCTCATTGTTGAGCAGCGCGTTGAACAGCGTGTTGAGGCCCGGAAAGATATGGATCGGATACTTGCCCATTTCCTTGACGAAGCCGGGAATGTCGCGCGGATTGGGGATCAGTATGTTCTGGCCGCCCATCTGCATGCCCATCAGTGCATTCACCGTCAGCGCGAAGATATGGTAGAGCGGCAGTGCGCAGACTAGGTTGAGATGCGCCGGCTTTGGCTTGACGGTATAGGCGTCCTGCAGCCAGAGCGCATTCTGCGCGACATTGGCCAGCACATTGCTGTGCGAGAGGGTCGCGCCTTTCGAGATTCCGGTGGTGCCGCCGGTATATTGCAGGAAGGCGACATCGCTGGCGGCCACCGTGGCCGGCTTAAACGTCATGCCGCGGCCAGTCTTGAGGGCCGCATTGAACTTGACATGGCCAGGCAATGACCAGGCCGGCACCATCTTTTTGACGCGGCGCACGACCAGATTGACGATCGAGCCCTTCAGGCCGCCGAGCAGGTCGCCCATTGCCGCGACGACGACGTGCTTGACCGAGGTCCTGGCGACGACCGCCTGCAGGGTGTTGGCGAAGTTTTCGAGGATGACGATGGCCTGCGCCCCGGAATCCTTGAGCTGATGCTCCAGTTCGCGTGGCGTGTAGAGCGGATTGACGTTCACCACCGTGAAGCCGGCGCGGGCGACCGCCATCATCGCTATGGGATATTGCAGCACGTTCGGCATCATCAGGGCCACACGCGCGCCCTTCTGCAATCCTGTGGACTGCAGGTAGGCTCCGAAGGCCGCCGAAGACTGTTCGAGCTGCGCGTAGGTGATGGACTTGCCCATGCACGTGAAAGCCGGCTGGCCCGCGAACTGCTTGCAGGCGCCAACGAGGAAGTCGCCGATGGAACCGTAGGGAAGGGCGCCGATCTCGGCCGGCATGTTCTTGGGATAGCTGTTGAGCCATGGCTTTTGCGGCAGGCCGGCGGCGAGTTCGGTGAGCGCCTTCGGCAGCCGTTGGCTGGCCGCTGTCGCTGGCTTGGAGACCGGTGCAGTCTTCGCCGGTGGCGAACTCTTCGTCGTCGCGGTTTTGCCCGTTCCGGCCTTGCCCGATCCGGGCTTGGTCGCGGGTGCCTTTGTCGGCGCGGCCTTCGACGCCGGCTTCGCGGCGGTCCTGGCGGTGGCCACGGTTTTTGCCGCGGGTGCTTTCTTGCCGGCCGCCGCCTTCGCGGTCGCGGCCTTGCCCGCGGCCTTGCCTTGCCCGTCGCCGCCGGCGGCTGGCCTAGGCCCCGCCTTGGCCGACGCTTTCACCGGCTCCTTCGATGCTTTTGCCACCCGTTCCTCCTCGACAACCCTGGTCGCCTGTTCTCGTTGGCCCATACCGCGCCGCCTCCGGATTGATGGAGACGTCCCTCCGCTGCCGCCAGTTGTCTATCTATGTATTGCCTCTATCGGCGGCGGTGCAAGTCTTGCCCTTGCGGCAAGATGCCGAAAGATTTGCCGCCGAAAATCTTTCCCGCCGGCCACGGCCGGAACCGGCATCTTTCCGCACCGGCGGCGGATGAATACTGGGCGCGGCACCCTTGTCGCCTGACGCCTGATCAATAAAAAAATGCGGTCGTTAATAATATCGTGAATAGAAAAAACTGCTAATTTTTTCTGCCATTTAGCAAAATCGCGGATTTTTTTCCTGCTTCCCGCGGGGTAAGCAAACGGGGTGTTCCAAACCCGGAAAAACGGTGCTTATATGCGCGCTTCGCGAGCCTGATAGAGGGGCTTGGAAGAACATCAGGGAGTGCTCAATGAAGAAGAAATTGACTTTTGCAGCCGCGTTGCTGGCTGCAAGCGTCCTGGGCGGCGTGGCCAACGCGAAAACTCTGGTCTATTGCGCTGAAGCGTCGCCGGAGGGTTTCGACCCGGCGCCGTATACCGCGGGCCAGACATTCGACGCGTCCTCGCGTACCGTCTTCAATCGCCTTGTCGAATTCGATCACGGCAAGACCTCGGTTTCGCCCGGCCTGGCGGACAGCTGGACCATTTCCGACGACGGCAAGGAATATACTTTCAAGCTGCGCAAGGGCGTCAAGTTCGCGCCCACCGACTACTTCACCCCGACCCGCGACCTGAACGCCGACGACGTGGTGTTCTCGTTCGAGCGCCAGGTCGACAAGAATGGCCCCTGGTTCCAGTACATACCGGGCATTGCCTACCAGTATTACAATGACCAGTTCGGCGACAACATCACCAAGGTCGAGAAGGTCGACGACCTGACGGTGAAGTTCACCCTCAAGGAACCGGCGATCACCTTCATTCCGACGCTGGGCATGGATTTCGCCTCGATCGTCTCGAAGGAATATGCCGACAAGCTGCAGGCCGACAAGACGCCTGAACTGTTCAACCAGAAGCCGATCGGCACTGGGCCGTTCATCTTCGTCGACTACCAGACCGATGCCGCCATCCGCTACAAGGCCAACCCGGACTATTGGGGCGGCAAGCAGAAGATCGACGATCTGGTCTTCGCCATCACCACCGATCCGGCGGTGCGCGCGCAGAAGCTGAAGGCCGGCGAATGCAACATTATGTCCTATCCGGCACCGGCCGACATTGCCGGCCTGCAGGCTGATGCGAACCTGACGGTCGCGGAGCAGGAAGGCCTCAACGTCGGCGCGCTGATGTACAACACCCAGCAGAAGCCGTTCGACGACGTGCGTGTCCGCAAGGCGCTCAACATGGCCATCAACAAGAAGGCCATCATCGACGCCGTGTTCCAGGGCGCCGGCCAGGTGGCGATCAACCCGATCCCGCCGACCATGTGGTCCTACAACAAGGACGTGAAGGACGATCCGTACGATCCGGACGCGGCCAAGAAGATGCTTGAAGAGGCCGGCGTCAAGGACCTCAAGATGAACGTCTGGGCGATGCCCGTCTCGCGTCCGTACATGCCGAACGCGCGCCGCACCGCCGAGCTGATCCAGGCGGACTTCGCAAAGGTCGGCGTCACCGTCAACATCGTCAGCTACGATTGGGGTGAATACCTCAAGCGCGCTTCCGCGGTCGATCACGACGGCGCCGTCATCGTCGGCTGGACCGGCGACAATGGCGATCCGGACAACTTCCTCGGCGTGCTCCTGAGCTGCGCTTCCGTCGGTTCGAACAACCGCGCGGAATGGTGCAACAAGGACTTCGATGCGCTCATCAACAAGGCCAAGACGGTTTCCGACCAGGCCGAGCGCACCAAGCTCTACGAACAGGCACAGGTCATCTTCAAGGAGCAGGCACCGTGGGCGACGCTCGCCCACTCCAAGGTGTTCATGCCGATGCAGAAGACCGTCTCCGGCTTTGCGATGGATCCGCTCGGTATCCATCGCTTTGACGGCGTCGATATCGCCGAATAAGGTTCGCGAAACGGGGCGGCGCCCCCACGCGCCGCCCCCCCCCCCCCCCCCCCCCCCCCCCCCCCCCCCCCCCACCTCGCCCGCCATGCTGCGTTATATCCTCGGCAAGCTCGCCCTCATCATCCCGACCTTCATCGGGATAACCATCCTCGCTTTCGGCTTCGTGCGCATCCTGCCCGGTGATCCGGTGCTGGTGCTTGCGGGCGAACGTGGCCTGTCGCCCGAACGTCATACGGCGCTGATGCACCAGTTCGGGTTCGACCTGCCGATCTGGCAACAGTATCTGACCTATCTGACCAATATCCTCGGCGGCGATTTCGGCACCTCGTTTTCAACCAAGACGCCGGTGCTCAAGGATTTCCTGGTGCGGTTCCCGGCCACGGTCGAACTCGCCATCTTCGCCATGATCTTCGCCGTCATCTTCGGTGTCGCCTTCGGCATTTTCGCCGCCATCCGCCGCGGCTCCTGGTTCGACCAGCTGACCATGGGCACCGCGCTCGCCGGCTATTCCATGCCAATCTTCTGGTGGGGGCTGCTGCTGATCATCGTGTTTTCCGGCACGCTGCACTGGACGCCGGTCTCGGGCCGCATCGACCTTCTCTATTTCTTCAAGCCGGTGACCGGCTTCATGACCATCGATTCCCTCATCTCGGGCCAGAAGGGCGCCTTCCGCTCGGCGGTGTCGCACCTCATCTTGCCCACCATCGTGCTCGGCACCATTCCGCTGGCGGTCATCGCCAGGCAGACCCGCTCGGCCATGCTCGAAGTGCTGGGAGAGGATTATGTGCGCACCGCGCGCGCCAAGGGCCTGGCGCCGCGGCGCGTCATCGGCCTGCATGCCTTCCGCAACGCGCTGATCCCGGTCGTCACCACGATCGGCCTGCAGGTCGGCACGCTGTTGACCGGCGCCATCCTGACCGAGAGCATCTTTTCGTGGCCGGGCATCGGCAAGTGGATGATTGATGCCATTTCCAAGCGCGACTATTTCACCGTGCAGGGCGGGTTGCTTTTGATCGCGCTGATCGTCATGTCGGTGAACCTTATCGTCGACGTGCTCTATGCCGTCATCAACCCGCGCATCCGGGCGAATTGACATGACCAATGAAGGCCCAGCCACCATCGAAGCCGCAACCGTCGTCAAGCCGCAGGATGCGCGGCTGCAGATGTTCGCCGAATTCTGGCACTATTTCTCGATCAACAAGGGCGCGGTGATCGGCCTCTTCGTCTTCGCCCTGCTGATCCTGATCGCCATCTTCGCGCCGTTGCTCGCCCCGCATTCGCCTGATGACCAGTTCCGTGACTTCTTCCTGACGCCGCCGGCCTGGCAGGCGGGCGGCAACGCACAGTTCCTGCTCGGCACCGACGCCGTCGGCCGCGATATGCTTTCGCGCCTGATTTACGGCTCGCGATTCTCGCTCGCCATCGGCTTCGTCGTCGTCACCACGGCACTGATCTCCGGCGTCATCCTCGGCCTGCTCGCCGGCTACTGCCGTGGCTGGGTCGACACGCTGATCATGCGCATCATGGACATCATCCTGGCTTTCCCGTCGCTGCTGCTGGCCTTGGTGCTGGTCGCGGTGCTCGGCCCTGGCCTCGTCAATGCCATGATCGCCATCGCCTTCGTGCTGCAGCCGCACTTCGCCCGGCTCACCCGCGCCGCCGTGATGGCGGAGAAGACCCGCGAATATGTAGTCTCGGCCAAGGTCGCCGGGGCCAGCCATCTCAGGCTGATGCTGGTCACCATCCTGCCCAACTGCATCGCCCCGCTGATCGTGCAGGCGACGCTGTCCTTCTCCAACGCCATCCTCGAGGCGGCCGCCCTCGGCTTCCTCGGCATGGGGGCGCAGCCGCCGACGCCGGAATGGGGCACCATGCTTGCCGAAGCGCGCGAGTTCATCCTGCGCGCCTGGTGGGTGGTGACCTTCCCCGGCCTCGCCATCCTGATTACCGTCTTTGCCATCAACCTGATCGGCGACGGCCTGCGCGACGCGCTTGACCCCAAGTTGAAGAGGTCGTGAGCATGTCCCTGCTCGAGATCAAGAACCTCACCGTTTCCTTCGACACCGCCGCCGGACCGTTCATGGCCGTGCAAGGCATCGACCTTTCGGTCGAGCCGCGCGAGGTGCTGGCGATCGTCGGCGAGTCCGGCTCCGGCAAATCGGTCTCGATGCTGGCGGTGATGGGGCTGTTGCCCAACACCGCGACGGTCAAGGCCGACCGCATGGCTTTCGATGGCGTCGACCTGTTGAAGCTCAGCCCATCCGAACGCCGCAAGATCGTCGGCAAGGACATCTCGATGATCTTCCAGGAGCCGATCGCCAGCCTCAACCCATGCTTCACCGTCGGCTTCCAGATCGAGGAAGTGCTGCGCTTCCACATGGGCATGGATCGCGCCCAGCGCCGCGCGCGCGCTATCGAACTGATGAAGCTGGTCGGCATCGCCGACCCGGAGGAGCGCTTGAGCTCGTTTCCGCACCAGATGTCGGGCGGCCAGTGCCAGCGCGTCATGATCGCGATCGCCATCGCCTGCAATCCGAAGCTCTTGATCGCCGACGAGCCGACCACCGCGCTCGACGTCACCATCCAGAAGCAGATCCTCGATCTCCTGGTCTCGCTGCAGGCCAAATACGGCATGGGCCTGATCATGATCACCCACAATATGGGCGTGGTGGCCGAGACCGCCGATCGCGTCATCGTCCAGTACAAGGGCCGCAAGATGGAAGAGGCCGACGTGCTGTCGCTGTTTGAATCGCCGAAAAGCAATTACACGCGCGCGCTGCTGTCGGCGCTGCCGGAAAACGCCGTCGGCGACCGGCTGCCGACTGTGTCCGACATGCTGTTCGAGCCTGCCCCTTCGGCAGCGGGAGCCTCGGCATGAGCACCACGGTCCTCGAAGGCAAGAACATCGTTCGCGACTACCATATCGGCGGCGGCCTGTTCACTGGGCCGCGCACCGTGCATGCGGTCAAGGGCGTCTCCTTCACGGTGGACAAGGGCAAGACGCTGGCCATCGTCGGCGAAAGCGGCTGCGGCAAGTCCACGCTCGCCCGCATCATCACCTTGATCGATCCCGCGACGTCGGGCGAGCTGTTCATCGACGGCAACAAGGTCGATATCGCCAAAGGCGGATTGACGAAGGAGATGCGCCGCAAGGTGCAGATCGTCTTCCAGAACCCTTACGGATCGCTCAATCCGCGCCAGAAGATCGGCGATGTGCTGGGCGAGCCGCTGCTCATCAACACCGACAAGCCGGCCGCCGAACGGCGCGACCTCGCCATGAAGATGCTGAAGAAGGTCGGCCTCGGTCACGAGCACTATAACCGCTACCCGCACATGTTCTCGGGCGGCCAGCGCCAGCGCATCGCCATTGCCCGTGCGCTGATGCTCAACCCAAGCCTGCTGGTGCTCGACGAGCCGGTTTCGGCGCTCGATCTCTCGGTGCAGGCGCAGGTGCTCAACCTGCTCGCCGACCTGCAGGACGAATTCCAGCTGACCTTTGTCTTCATCAGCCACGATTTGTCGGTGGTGCGCTACATCGCCGACGACGTGATGGTGATGTATTTCGGCGAGGCGGTCGAATACGGCCCGCGCGACGAGGTCTTCGCCGACCCCAAGCACAGCTACACCAGGACGCTGTTCGCCGCGACACCGCGCGCCGACGTGGCGAGCATCAAGGCGAGGCTGGCGAAGAAGAAGGCCGCCTAGAGTCTTTCATGTTTTGATGGCAGCGTATCCAGCATTCGCGAAGTAGTTGCCGCATTCTTCAGGCTCGATCGTT